>CALMND010000205.1 GCA_937868565.1 uncultured Bacteroidota bacterium
CGATTTTACAAAGGTCTCCATTAACACTGCTTTAGGAAGAATGCGTTATGCGCTTTTTAATCTTAAAAAGATGATTGAAGAGCAAAACACCGAGCTTATCGTACGATAAACCTCTTTTCAATATCTCAATCATACTTGTTCTGTTAAAAACCCGAACCACAGGTGGTTCAATTAATTTAGGTTGTTTATCTCTTCAAAAAAAATCCGTTTTTGCGATCGGTTATAAATAAATAGCTAAAAAAATCATTGAGTTTAGCCATATAATTCGTATTTTTGCACCTCTTAATTTTAGACTATTTATTAAAAAATTCCTAAGTTTATCTTAAACAAACTTATAAATGAAACGGTCGAAATCTTTCCACAAGAACGAACTCAATAGAAATTAAAGACGTGTACGACAAATTAACTATAACCAAATGCCACCAATGAAAATACTAGTAGCTATAAGCAATGTCCCTGATACCACTACTAAAATTCAGTTTACTGATGCCGATACCAAATTCAACGCTTCAGGGGTCACTTTTGTGATTAATCCTTATGACGAGTGGTATGCCCTAGTAAGAGCCCTCGAACTAAAAGAAGCTAATCTTGCAGAAAAAATAACTCTTATACATGTAGGAGCTCCTGACAGTGAAGCCACAATACGCAAAGGCTTCGCATTAGGTGCCGATGATGCAGTTAGAATTAATATGGAAGCTCAGGACGCTTTAACGGTTGCAGAGCAAATTGCAAACTATGCACAAAGCAACTCTTATGAACTTATTCTAGTTGGTAAAGAAACCATCAATTACAATGGTTCCTCCGTTGGAGCTATGATTGCTGGAGTGCTTAATCAACCTTTTGTTTCTTTAGCGACCAAACTCAATATCGCTGGCAATACTGCCACAATAGAACACGACATCGATGGCGGAACGCAAATTGTTGAATGTAGTTTACCTTTGGTAGTTAGTTGCGCAAAAGGAATGGCCGAACAGCGTATACCTAACATGCGCGGAATTATGGCGGCCCGAACCAAACCACTAACCGTTATACAACCAATTGAATCTAATCCGCTTACTTCGATAAAATCATTTGCATTAAGCACAGGGAGAACAAGCTGTAAGATGATAGGTGAGGATAATTTAGATGAACTGGTGCACTTATTACACACGGAAGCAAAAGTAATTTAATAATAGGAATTTATGATTTTAGTATACGTCGAAATAAACAAAGGCAGAGTAAAAAAAGCTTCGTTAGAATGTGTGAACTATGCTTCTAAAATTGCAGAACTAACGGGTTCATCTGTGACAGCTATGGTCAATCATGCCGATGCGTCTCAATTAGAAGAAATTGGAAAGGCTGGTGCGAACAAAATATTATCGATAAAAAATGACAGGCTAAACTCGGATGGCATATATATTAGTGCAGCCATTGAGCAGGCAGTAAAATCTGAAAACGCAAAAGTTGTCATTTTTGCATTTGATATCACCGGTAAAGCAGTTGCTCCGAGACTTTCGGCTAGACTAAGGGCCGGGCTGGTTGCTGGCGCTGTGGATTACCCTGTAATTAATGGCACTTCTTTTGAAGTTAGAAAAAATGTATTTTCAGGTAAGGCTACTGCCTTATACAGCATCACTAGTGACATAAAAATTATTTCTCTTTTACCAAATAGTTTTCCTGTGATTCTAAAAAATAATCATGCGTCCGTTTCTGATTTTGAAATTGATTTTTCCGGAATAAGCTCTCCTATAGTTGTGAAGGAAACCAAAACAAATGACTCAGGGGGAATGGCTCCTTTGCCGGAAGCTGAACTTGTTGTGAGTGCCGGAAGAGGTTTAAAAGGGCCTGAAAATTGGGGCATGGTTGAGGACCTTGCGAAATCACTTGGTGCCACTACTGCTTGTTCACGGCCGGTAGCGGATATGCATTGGAGGCCTCATCACGAACATGTTGGTCAAACTGGCGTTGCGATAAGACCAAATTTATATATTGCAATAGGAATTTCCGGTGCCATCCAGCATTTGGCGGGAGTAAATGGCAGCAAAACTATTGTAGTTATCAATAACGATAAGGAAGCTCCATTTTTTAAATCTGCTGATTATGGAGTGATTGGTGATGCGTTTAGCATAGTACCTAAATTAACCGCTGCGATCAAAAAATTTAAAATAAATCAAAACTAAACGAATTTTTTTGTTTAAATTAGAATTCAGTTAATGAAGAAAGTTCGCTTAGAAATTGTTGGTCTCTCTTATAGTCAAACCCAAAGTGGAGCCTACGCTCTGGTGTTAGGAGAAAGTTCTGGCTCTAGGCGTCTTCCCATAATAATTGGCGGATTTGAAGCGCAGGCAATTGCTATAGAATTGGAAAAAATGAGTCCCAGCCGACCACTAACACACGACCTTTTTAAGTCGTTTGCACAAACGTTTAACATAGGTGTTAAGGAGGTGTTAATATACAACCTGGTGGAAGGGATTTTTTATGCAAAACTTATTTGCACAAACGGTGATCAGGATTTTGAAATTGATGCGCGTACTAGCGACGCTATCGCATTGGCAGTTAGATTTAACTGCGATATTTTCACTTACGAATTCATACTAAAAAGTGCTGGAATTGTTTTGGACGATGACACACAACCTGCGCCTGTTGTTAGCCCTAAGAGTGCTGTTACCAGCACGTCAAAACAAGATGTCAAGCAAAACGAAACGGACGAGTACAAAGGAAAAAGTACTGAAGAATTGAAGAACATGTTGCAAACCGCCTTGGACGAGGAGAAGTACGAAATGGCTTCAAAAATCAGAGATGAATTAAATCAAAGAAAAAAGTCTTAAAACACCGAATTTTAGGTTTTTTATTGTTTTTCGATTTTAGGCGCTTGTTTTAGCTCGGTTGCCTTAACTTCCTTAGTGTCTTTTTGCTTATTTTTTGAGGCGGGCAAACCCTTTTCCGTAATTGCCATTCTAGTGCCATCTTTAGGAACGTCTTGCTTTACGTTGTCATTGGCTCTTTTACTTTCCTCTTTTACTTGCGTTCCATCCGCATTAATTCTCTCACCCACAGGCACTGCTTGCTCGGCTGGAATTACAGTTTGTGGCTTGCTTTGTGCTTGAGTCACTAAAGTAAAAAATGCAACAAATGATAATGTGTAGAATATTTTTTTCATACTGGTTAATTTTAATTTAAGACTAAAGGTAAAAAATAATTGCTCGAAAAAAACCGTTTTAACAAATTTAAGCTAACTAAATCTGTTTATCTAAATCCTTTAACTCGGTTACTTTTTCCATATAACCAAGTTTTTCATATGAAAAAATAAGGTTGTTTAAACAGCGCTTAAGAATTTCCACATTATTGCAAGGTAGATAGTACTTTGCCTCTGGTTCAAGGTTAAGTTGTTTTAAAAATTGATCAATATCTTTTTGGTTAAACATAAGGCCTTTGCTAAACGGATTTATGTAAAATAAAATATTGTTGGAAAGTGTTTTATTATTCACGTCCATTAAATTTGCATAGTCATTTAAATAAGCTAAAACAAAATGCTGGGGTAAATTGATACCATAAACCGGAATATTTAATTCCTTGCAAATTAGAATATAAACAACGCTTAACATGAGAGGATTACCTTTTTTGCTTTCCAAAACATTATTTATAAAGGAATTTTGAGGAGCGTGGTAATTTGTAATGTTTCCGCTAAACTGATGCACTTCAAACAAAATGTGATTGATTATTTTAACTTTCTCCAGCGCAGTTAAGTCTTCATGCAGTTCAAGCCATACGTCTTGCTTAATTTGATGCAATTGCTTCTTAATTTTATTTTCGTCTAAGTCCGGATACTGATACCTCGCTAAAATCAATATTCCTTTCAATAAATCATCCTGTTCTTCTTTCGCCCAAGCCTTTAAAGCTTTTTGCAGTCTTTCAAATTGAATCGTATGAATTATTATTTCGATACGCTTTTGCATGATTGCATCAAAACTATTTTCCCAAGCTGTTTCCAAATGAGGAATCGCAGGTGGTCCTAAGGAAACAAAGCGATCTTTCACTTGCGAATAAATAACTTCATCCGGATCGTCCAACAAAGTAATTAATGCAATTACTTCTTTTAGGCTCATTTCCTGCTTACGTTTTGCTGCCATTGAAAACAAAAATATGTTTATATAAACCATTTTTTTTGCCTGAAGCTTTAAATTCTTAACAAAACCTTTGTTTATTGATTTAAACAATTGGTTATTAATAAAAATGCCCCAAATAAGGGGCATTTAAAAAAATCTGCGTAAGTCGATTTACTGAATAACCAGCTTCTTGACAGCTTTTTCGCTACCCGACTGAATGGTTAAGGTATAAACACCTTTTGGAAGGCGACTCAAATTAAGCTCCATGCCTTCTGGCCCAACGGCTCGATATTGACTTGTATAAACAGACTGTCCGAGCGAATTAGACACTTCTATGACTGAATTTCCCGAGGAAGTAGTTTTTAAAAGTAGGGTCAGAATTCCCGAGGAAGGGTTTGGCATAATTTTTATCGCATCTCCTCGAAGTGAGTTTTTTGAAACCCCAGCCAGATTACCGCAATCGATTACTTCAATTGATTTGGAAATTGTGCTAGTCGATAAGGAATTTTTCGCAACTAATGTAATGGTGTAGGTGCCGGGAATACTGAAACTTAAAGTCGGGTTAGGAGAAGATAACGATGGACTGAAAACAGCGCCCGAAGGGATAGATGACCAGGTATACGTTGGTCCTGGCAGTCCAAGAGACTGATTTGTTAATAAAAGAAGGGTATCAATACAGGTTGAATCGGCTAAGGTAAAAGCTGCTGAGGCGCTAACAGATGGAAGATTGCACATAGTAGACGAACTTGCCGTTAATTGTTTGCGATAAATTCCGTTTACCATGGCTGTTTGAATACGTGTGTTTTGATCTGGAGTAAACATATAACAGGCAGGATCATCCACATAATCCATAAAATTCATAAACATATCACCGTCAGGGGAACCAAGGCAGTCACCCAGATGTAAGGGGTAAGTTGGTGAACCGAAATTTTGCCCATACTGTCCTCCCGAAAAACCACCAAGTTGCGGTGGTGTGTCGTTACAATAATCAGAAGCGTTGCAATCGCCATTTGGATTTCCGTTACCGTCTCCGCCTATATGTCTTAAACCCAACCAATGTCCGGTTTCGTGGCTTGCTGTTCTACCTAAATGGTAAGGAGGGCTAACTGCTCCCATGTTTCCAAAGGCTCGAGACCAAACCCAAATACCATCATTTGCAGCGCTCCCAAAACCCGCAAGTCCAGGAGAGGTTGAGCCCGCGGGAAAAGTAGCAAAACCCAACAGTTGAGTCCCTTGATTTACATCGGTTACCCAAATATTAAAATAACGCACAGGATTCCAAATGGAACCAGGTTTGATGGTAGCATTCATT
>CALMND010000206.1 GCA_937868565.1 uncultured Bacteroidota bacterium
GTTCTATGCCGGAAAAGTTCATTTTTTTGATTATTAAAACATCTGAACCATAACCTAAAGCTTCTAAACGTTCTTTTGTTTTGGGTAGCTCGATAGGATCCACATCGGTGGCGTATAAACGCCCGTTGGGCGCTAAACGCTTAAGAATTTCCAAACTGTGCCCACCATAACCTAGTGTGGCGTCCAGTCCGGTTTGCCCGGGATTTATTTTAAGAAATTCCATTATTTCATCCACACAAATAGACCGGTGCATGCCCGCAGGAGTACGTCCTTGTTGAATGACTTTGGCTATATCTTGTGAATAAATCTCCGGCTGTAATTCCTTATATTTTTCTTTAAAGGACTTTGGGTGCGTGCCTTTGTATCTTATACGGCGTTTTGGTTTCTCGTCATCCATTTTAAAATAATATCCGGCACAAGCGCGGAATGAGCTTAAAGGTAATTAAATTAGTTTTGGTTGGTTTCATCTGACCAAAATGGTACTTGGTTGTGTGCAATACGGATATCAAGTAATTTTTTCAACAGCAACATTAATTTTTAATGAAAACTTTAAATTTGGCGTCACCTAATAAATTGTAATTTTTGAGGCTAAATTATCAATAAAACATGTTCTTAATTTTTGACACTGAAACCACCGGTTTGCCTCGTAATTACAATGCACCGGTAACCGATTTTGATAATTGGCCGCGTATGGTTCAAATCGCCTGGCAGTTGCATGATTCAAAAGGAAATTTGTTGCAGAATGATTCAATCATCATAAAACCTGTTGGCTATAGTATACCCTTTGCAACGATACAAATTCACGGTATTACTAACGAACGCGCTGATGAAGAGGGATTAGATCTTAAACACACATTACAAAAATTTGCAGAGCTTGTTAACCAAGCAAAATATATTGCAGGCCATAATGTAGAATTTGATATAAATATTGTTGGTGCTGAGTTTTTGCGTTGTGGGTTGCAAAACGTGCTTGAAAACAAAGCATTTATAGATACAAAAAACAATCAAACTACAGATTATTGCGCCCTGCCGGGCGGAAGAGGTGGGAAGTTTAAATGGCCTACTTTAACTGAGCTGTACCAAAAATTATTTAACAAGGGATTTGACGAGGCTCATAATGCAGCCTTTGATGTGGCAGCCACGGCAAAAGTATTTTTCGAAATAATTAAACGGGGTATAACGAAGGTTAGGGAAGTGCCTGCTGACACATTACAAACCATTAGTTATGTGTCACCAGATTTTACGGAACTAATAAAACACGAACAGAAGTGGAAGGAAAAAAAGAATGACGAGGCGAAGGAAAGGGAAAAGACGGCAAAAATTGCAACTACCGAGCCAGTTGTTAACGGATTAGATGTAAATCTTAAATTCAGTCACTTACACAATCACACCCAATTCTCGGTATTACAATCCACCAGCGATGTGGCCGCCCTTGTCGCCAAGGCTCTTGAGTTTAAAAGTCCTGGCGTTGCCTTAACTGATCATGGAAACATGTATGGTGCATTTATATTTTGGAAAGAAATTGATAGTCAGAATAAAAAAATAAAGGAGCATAACGCGGCTCTTGATAAAGGAGAAATAGTTGGGGAAAGAAAAAGCGAGCTAAAATGCATTATTGGTTGCGAAGTAAATATTTGCGCGGACCATAAAGACAAAACAAAAAAGGACAATGGTTTTACACAAGTTTTAATAGCTAAGAACCGAAAAGGCTATGAAAATTTATGCAGAATAAGTTCCCTTGGGTTAATTGACGGCGCTTATTACGTTCCTCGTATTGACAAGAATATTCTAGTTAAATATAAAGAGGGATTAATTGCCACAACCGGCTCGTTAAATTCTGAAGTGCCATACAGCATTATTAATTTAGGAGAACAACAAGGCGAAAATGTTTTTTTATGGTACAAAGAATTATTTGGCGAAGATTTTTATGTCGAGATTAACAGGCAATACAAAAGTCAAGATGAAGAGTATGCCAACGACCGGTTGTTAATGCTAGCCAAAAAACACGGAGTAAATTATTTTGCAGCAAACAGTAATTATTATATCGATAAAAAAGGTTCGGAAGCACATGATATTTTGTTGTGCGTGAAGGATGGTGAAAAGAAAAGCACTTCAGTTGGAAAAGGTAAGGGCTTACGTTATGGTATGCCAAATCAGGAGTTTTACTTTAAATCTCCGTCGGAAATGGCTAATCTTTTTAAAGATATTCCAGAGGCGCTTGCAAACACAAACTTAATTGTAGATAAAATTGAGCAATTTAAATTGGGGCGCGAAGTTCTGTTGCCGAAATTCGAAATCTCAGAAGAATTTATTTCTAATAACTTACAGGCAATTAGCGATTCTTTTGAGCGCATTGTGACATTAAAAGAAAAGGAATGGCAGTCAAAAAATTATAGCGAAGAGACGCTGGCACACGAAAGAGCGGAAGTAAGATTAATTGCTGAACAGTTTGTTTACATGACTGAGCTTACATACAAAGGAGCTGCAAAACGTTACCCTAATCTTACAACCGAAATTAAAGATCGAATAGATTTTGAATTGGCAACCATTGAAAGAATGGGCTACCCAGGTTATTTTTTAATTGTTGCCGATTTTATTAGCGAGGCCAGAAGACTTGGTGTGTCTGTTGGTCCGGGTCGCGGCTCAGCAGCTGGTTCAGCAATTGCGTATTGCCTTGGAATTACAAATGTTGATCCCATCAAGTTTGATCTTCTCTTTGAGCGTTTTTTAAATCCGGATCGTATAAGTATGCCCGATATTGATATTGATTTTGATGACGAAGGTCGCGGGGCAGTAATTGATTACGTAATTAAAAAGTATGGTGCTAATCAGGTCGCTCAAATTATCACTTACGGTACAATGGGAGGAAAGTCTGCAATTAAAGATACAGCAAGGGTACTCGATCTTCCTTTAGATGATGCTAATCGATTAACAAAAATGTTTCCCGATAGTTTGGACGCCAAACTAAGGGCTCTGTTAAAACCGGGCGGTATAGATCCAAAATATCTTGTTAAAATAGAAGGGCGCAGAGAGGTTATTGAACAGTCGCACGCGTTTAGGAAATTAGCTGAAGAAAAAACACCTGAAGCCGACGTTTTAAAACAAGCATATGAACTGGAAGGTTGCTTGCGCAATACAGGAATTCATGCTTGCGGCGTAATAATTACGCCGGGCGAAATGGTAAAATACGTTCCTGTAACAAAAGGAAAAGAAAGCGACATGCTTGTAACCCAATTTGATAATTCTGTTGCAGAAAGCGCGGGTTTGTTAAAAATGGACTTTCTTGGGTTACGAACTTTAACCATTATTAAGGATGCGGTTACACTTATAAAACAAAACCACAATGTGGATATCGATATTGATGCCATTTCGCTGGAGGACATTAAGACTTATGAACTTTTTCAAAGAGGAGAAACCACTGGTATTTTTCAGTATGAAAGTGCCGGTATGCAAAAATCTTTAAAGGAATTAAAGCCCGATAGTTTTACGGATTTAATAGCGATGAACGCATTATATCGTCCCGGTCCAATTGCGTATATTCCAAATTACATTGCACGCAAGCATGGGCGTGAAGCCATTACTTACGATCTTGAAGGAATGGACGAGTTTTTACAGGAAACATACGGTATTACGGTTTACCAAGAGCAGGTGATGCGTTTAAGTCAAAAACTTGCAAATTTTACAAAAGGCGATGCTGACGTTTTGCGTAAGGCTATGGGTAAAAAAGATAAAAAAACCCTTGATAAATTAAAACCACTGTTTATTGAAAACGCGACTAAAAATGGTCATGATTCGAAAGTACTAGAAAAGGTTTGGAAGGATTGGGAAGCATTTGCAAGTTATGCGTTCAATAAATCACACTCCACTTGTTACGCTTATGTAGCATTTCAAACCGCTTATTTAAAAGCTCATTACCCCAGCGAATATATGGCTTCTACTTTAAATCACTCGGGAAGTATCGAAACCGTTGCTTTTTTTATGGATGAGTGCAAACGCATGGGTATTAAAGTGCTTGGTCCGGATATTAATGAGGGTTTTGGAAAATTTAGTGTTATGCCTAACGGAAATATTCGTTTTGGAATGGCAAGTATCAAAGGTGTTGGAGAAAATATAGTTACTTCTTTGGTGGAAGAAAGAAATAAAAACGGAAAATTTGTAAGTGTTTTTGATTTTGCCTCACGATTGGATAGTAAAACGATTAACAAAAAAAGTATTGAAGGTCTGGCTCTTTCAGGCGCATTAGATAGTTTTGAAAATATTACCCGATCCATGTTTTTTGTGCAAGATTTAGCCGACGGGACTACGCTAACAGACAAAATGATAAAATATGGAAACCAAAAAAATCTTGGTGGTGATACGTCGCAAGGAAATTTATTTGGTGGTGAAGACGAGGTTGCCGTAGCTGAACCACAGTTACCCAAGGTGGAACCTTGGAGTGCTTTGGAGCAATTGAGTCGTGAAAAAGAAGTTGTTGGTTTTTATATTAGCGGACATCCGTTAGACCCCTATAAACTGGTTTTAGAGCACAGAACCAATGCAAGTTGCGCTCAGTTAAAAGCTGGTTTAGAGCCCTTTAAAAATAAAGAGGTTTTTTTTGGTGGCGTCATCACCGGTTTTGAAAACCGAACCAGTAAAACAGGAAATGCTTTTGGTAAATTAATTATTGAAGATTATCAGGGCAATGTGGAGATTATGTTGTTTGGAAAAGATTTTATTGAGTATAACCGTTATATGGTGCAGGGTTTGTTTGTTTTTGTTAAAGCCCGGGTGCAGGAGAGGTATAACCAGCAGGGCAGCCTGGAGCTAAAACTAAATAAAATTGAATTGCTCGATGAAGTGAAAAAAAAGGCTTTTAATTCCATCAAGCTCAAAATTAAACTTGAAAATCTGAACGAGACATTGATACAGAAATTGGAGACCATAATTGCGCAACATGCAGGAAACAGTAGTATAGAGTTTAATGTGTCGGATGAATATCAAAACCAGAACATCAAACTTTTTTCTAAAAAGAGCAAAATAGCGGTTGATGATGAATTCCTTCTCGAGCTTAATAAATTGATAAATATTAAATACGACCTCGTTTAACAATTATAAAAAATGAAATATACTTTACGCGTCACTTTATCGTGCATGTTCATACTAATAGCTACAACAATTTCTTTCGCTCAAAAAGAAAAAGACGATGACGATTATTTGGACAATCGAGACAGCACATGGGGTTTGGATTTTAATTTTAAAAAATTGGATCAAAATGCGGTGAAAATTAAAGTCCTAGAAGCTAAACTCGACAAAATAAACAGATATAACGATTCGATGTTAACCATCATTAGAGCGAAAAACATCAAAGAAAGAAGTGATTCTTTGGAAGCATTATATGACTATTTGAGTAAAGATACCAGCACAAGTTATAATGCCTATAGTTTTTTTGCTGGTCAATACCATTCGGGATTGAGTGGAATTAATCAGAGTTTGGCAGCTTCCGGTTGGCCCAAGCTAAAGGACGTAAGCTATCACTTCACCAATTTTTTGGATTTTACTTGGAAACGAAACCGGCACATTAACGACGTATTTATTGCGGTGGGTAATCCTGTCACAGCTACCAAAGGCGATGTAAGCATCACCTATAGTTACTCAAGTCTTTTAAATTACACCTATGGGTATTGTTTCCTTGACAGTAAGCGTTTTCAGTTTTTCCCTTTCGCGGGTTTAGGTTATCAAAATTCAAACTTAATTTTTTCCAACTCCTCACAGCAACTGTTTGATTTGGGTAAGGGTTTATATGATACTTTGTTAAAAGCAACAGCCGTTAATAAAAGAGGAGTAGAGTATAAATTTAACAGACGTGACATTGTTTTAAGTTATGGTGTTGAATTTGATTTTCACGTTATTTATTCGAAGCGCAAAACAGGATTTATTTTAGGTGTAAGAGGCGGGAAAACACAAATCCTTTTAGGCAACGGTTGGCAGGTAGACGGCAGACGCTATTCACAAATAAAAAACATCAATGTAAGAGATTATTATTTTGATGTGGTACTTAGAATTTATGGCCGAGGTAATGGAAATAGGGGCAAGCACTATCTTAAAAAGGGCTGGTGGGAGAATAAGGAGGATTGATTTATTTTGCTCCCTTCTTCCGAAAAACAAATTTTTTGTTTAGGTTTAACCAACTAAATACACACCCCCATGGAAATACAATTTAAAAAACTAATGAAGTTTAATGGCGACCATGCTAAGCTGGTTGGATTAAGGATTTTAAACAATATATTAAAAGTAGTTACGTTGGGGTTATATTATCCTTGGGCTCGCGTGTCTGTTCTGCAATACATGTATGGGGAAAGCGAGTTTATGGGTTCGCGATTTGTTTTTCATGGGACTGGTAAGGAGTTGTTTAAAGGATTTATTAAGGCGGTAGCGATTTTTATTGTGCTTTACGCCATACTCATG
>CALMND010000207.1 GCA_937868565.1 uncultured Bacteroidota bacterium
TTTAAATTTCCACCCATTCTAAACTGATCACCATCGCCCCACAAGTAGCCTAACCTTCCTGCAAACACTCCGCCTTCGGCTTTTGATATTTTTAAACGATTATCATTTGCCTTGTTAGTTTGAGTAGCGCCATAATAAAGTGCGCTAAAATCCATGTTCGTGTACCAGTGATTCGTAACTCTATCAATCATTAACAGAGGCGCGCCGGCGCCAAAAGTATTCTTGGTAAATTTTGGATGATTAGTCGCTTTGATACTAACCACTCCAATCTGCAAGCCCGGAAAATACTGACAGTTCATGCCAACTCCCTGTGCTCCTGCTGTATAGCTGCCAATTGCTATAGCTAAAAGAATAACTGTTTTTTTCATTTTTATTTTTATTTATTTAACAAATCTAGACTTATTCCTCACATTAAAACATACCCGACAGTGGGTATTTTTCAATTTTTTAAAATAGTAAATTCTACTCTTCTGTTTAATTGTCTTCCTTCCTCGGTATCGTTGGTAGTAACGGGTTTGGTTTCACCATAACCTTTGGCAATGATGCGTTCGGCCTTAATTCCGAGCGAAATCAAATGGTCTGTCACTGATTTTGCACGTTCGTCCGAGAGTTTTAAATTGGCTTCGTCGGAACCAACATTATCCGTATGCCCTGATAATTCGATCATCATTTTACTGTTCTGCGTCATAAGACCCGCCAACCTCTCTAGCTCAGGATACGATTCTGATCTGAGTGTTGCTTTGGCCACATCAAAAAAGATATTATTTAAACGAATTGTAGAACCTACTTCTAAGGGCACCAAGTAAAGGTCACGCACTATTTCTTTGTATTCCGCTACCGAGGTTAAATCCAAATTATCGGAAACCGAAATGAATTTTTCGGCGTAAGCCATAAAGCCATAATTTTTTCCATAAGGTAAAACAATTTTATATTCTCCTGTTTGCGGATTTGAAGAGGCTACACCCACATTTTTTCCGTCGGCCAAATCTTCGTACTCCACAACTGAGCCTAAAGGTTCTTTGGTTTTCGCATTAAATATTTTACCCTTAATAAGTACAACCGGTTTTGGCCTTAACTCGGTGATTAATTTCACCTTCACAATATCCGAACCGCCACCCACTGAATTTTTACTAGATACCATGTACGCTTCTTCTCCCCTTGCATCAAGGCTGTAGTATGCATCCCAATCGTCTGAATTAATTGTACTGCCAAGGTTTACAGGCTCTGACCAATTTTGCCAGGTATCATCCAGGCGTTTGCTCATCCAGATATCCTGATTGCCAAAACCACCGGCCCTGTTTGAAGAAAAATAAAGCGTGATTCCATGAGCGGCCAGAAAAGGAGCAAAATTGTTATAGTCTTTT
>CALMND010000208.1 GCA_937868565.1 uncultured Bacteroidota bacterium
AATTGGCGCTCAGGGAGGTTCTTCCGGTGCCTCTTTGGGAGGATTAGGGGCTAGTATATCCGGGGATATGATTCTAACTGCCGGAACAGTTTTAAAAATAGTTGTTGGTCAACAGGGTACCGGAGATCTTACAACTGGAGCTGCTGGTGGTGGTGGTGGTAGCTATGTTGCCACCATTGCTAATTCACCTTTGATGATAGCAGGTGGTGGTAGTGGTGCAGGTAATCCTGGTTTTCCAGGAATGAGTGCTGGTACAGGATCTGTAGGTGTTGCAGGCAACTCTTGTCCAAACGCTGGCGTTACAGGTTTTGGCGGGGGTGATGCCACATCGTGTGGTCAGGGAGCAGGTGGTGCTGGTGGTTTTTACGGAAATGGTTTAATGGCAAGTTCGTGGGGAGTGCAGCGTGGGTTTGGATTTGTTAATGGAAGTAGCGGTGGAAGTTCTAGTTCTGGCGGACGAGTGGGTGGTTTTGGTGGAGGTGCGGGAACACATTCAAACAACACAGGCGGTGGTGCAGGAGGAGGATACACAGGCGGCGGTGCAGCAAGTCATGGAGGCAGTTTTGTTGGTGGTTCAGGTTCCTCCTATAATTCCGGAACCAATCAAAACAATATAGCAGCTTTTAACTCGGGACACGGAAGGGTTCTTATTACGCAACTTTGTACATTGGAAGCTACGCCATCTAATACAACTTCTGCGGCTAATCAAAATATTTGTTCAAGCAAAAATGCAACTTTAGGCGTTTCAGGAACAGGAACAGTAACCTGGTTTTCATCTCCTTCATCTACTGTCGCTTTAAGTACCGGTTTGGTTTTCGTAACGCCAGGCCTTGCGGCTGGAAATTATTCATATTATGCGGCGGCAAGTAATACTTGCGGCTCAAGTCCCCGTGCAACAATAGTACTAACGGTTAATGCCTCACCAACAATATCAGTTAATAGTAGCACAATTTGTTCAGGAAGTTCGTATACAATTTCTCCTTCGGGAGCGTTAGGTTACACCATCTCCGGTGGTTCGGCTGTGGTAAGTCCTACAGCAAGTAGTTTATATACCGTAACTGGAGTTAGTGCATCTGGTTGTACTAATTCAGCTATAAGTTCTGTCGTGGTTAACACTACTCCAACCGTTAGTGTTAATAGTGGTGTTATTTGTGCAGGGCAATCTTTTTCGATGATTCCTAGCGGAGCAAGCACCTATACTTTTCAGGGAGGGTCTGCGGTTGTGAACCCTAATGTGAATGCAAGTTATACGGTGATGGGCACGAGTGCTTTAGGTTGCGTATCACAAACGTTTGCTACTTCCAATGTGACTGTAAATCCGAATCCAACCATTTCTGTAAGTAGTGGTTCCATTTGTTCGGGCAGCTCGTTTTTAATGGTGCCATCTGGCGCATTTACCTATACTTTTTCTAGTGGCTCGGCCAATGTTTCACCAAGTGTTAATGCACAGTATTTTGTAACAGGTACAAGCGCACAAGGATGTGTGGGTACCAATACAGCAATTAGTAATGTAACTGTTTTTGCTACGCCAACCGTCGTGGTGAACAGCGGCGCCATTTGCTCTGGCAGATCTTTTACGATTAATCCAACGGGTGCAAATAGCTACAGCTATAGTAGCGGCAGTGCCGTTGTAAGTCCTATTGCTTCTGCAGCATATACGGTTATTGGCACGAGTGCCCAGGGTTGTGCTAGTTCTGGCGCCATAAGCAATGTAACAGTGTATGTTTCACCTACTATTTCGGTAAATAGTGGAGCCATTTGTAGTGGACAGTCCTTTACAATAGTGCCTTCTGGTGCCGCGAGTTATACCATATCAGGAGGTTCACCCATTGTTTCGCCGGCAAATACAAGCTCTTATTTGATTAATGGTGTAAGCGCCCAAGGTTGTGTTAGTGCTAATACGGCCATTTGTAATGTAACAGTAAACAGTACGCCCACGATATCTGTTAATAGTGGTAGTGTTTGCAGCGGAAAGTCTTTTACAATTATACCTAGCGGTGCCTTTAGTTATACATATTCATCCGGTTCCCCCATTGTTTCTCCAACTGCAAATGCTAATTACAATGTTAGCGGTACAAGCGCACAGGGTTGTGTGGGAAGTAATACTGCGATTTGTAACGTGTTTGTGAATCCAAGCCCGATTGTTAGCGCGATTTCAAGTAACGCCAGTATCTGTGCTGGCGAAACAGCAACAATAATTGCAAACGGAGCATTCTCTTATTTATGGAGCAATGCTTCTACTTCTGCAACGATTACTGTTTTTCCAACTGTCACAACCGCATATACCGTTACAGGAACGGCCACAAATGGTTGTTCAAATACTTCAATCATAACACAAACGGTTTCTTTGTGCACAGGTATTGAAAAACAGAATAAAACCGAAAATCTTTTGATTTATCCTAATCCAAACAATGGTGCTTTTACTTTGGTTTCTGAAGCGGATTTAGATCTCGCTATTATTAACGAAATGGGTCAGTTGGTGAAGTCTGTTTCTTTAAATGAAGGTAACGAACATAGACTTTCAATCAGCGAAATGTCTAATGGTATTTATTTCATAATAGGAAAGGGCGATACTACGACTATTAAACAAAAAGTAAGTGTGAATAAATAATTTAAAGCTTCAGACATATGAAAAATTATTGGTTAAACAGTCAATCAGCACTGATAGCGCTGACAGTTCTGCTCAGTTATCACTTGGGTTTGGCACAAACCTTTGTTTATACAGGCGGTGTGCAAAATTACACGGTACCAGCTTCTGTAACGGTAATTAATGTTACGGTAAGCGGTGGAAGCGGCGGTGGTTCAGCCGGACTAGGAGCAATGTATAGTTCGACCCTGGCTGTTACCCCGGGTCAGGTACTTCAGCTTTATGTGGGCGGACAGGGTGGCACAGGAGCTGGTGCAGCTGGTGGTTTCAATGGAGGAGGACAAGCCGGAGGATCTTTTGGAAATGAAGGTGCAGGTGGCGGGGCTTCAGATATTAGAATTTCACCTTATGGATTGGCGAACCGCTTAATTGTTGCGGGCGGCGGCGGCGGCGGCGGCGGCTGGGCTGGTGGCGCTGGTGGAGGTGGCGGTTTAGTCGGATTGAGTGGTGGAGCTGGCCAGGCCGGTGGTGGTGGTGGTGGAACTGCTAGTTCAGGGGGAACTCCAGGGTTTGGTAACGGGGGTTGTGGATCTGGGGCATTTGGAAATTTGGGCACCGGCGGGGCAGGTAATTTTTGTTCTTATGGTGGTGGTGGTGCCGGCGGTGGGTACTACGGCGGTGGCGGTGGCGGCGGTGATAATAACTCTTGTTGTGCCGATGGCGGTGGCGGCGGCGGCGGCTCTTCTTTTTGCGTTTCTGCCGGTGCGGTTTGTACAGATGCGGTAAACTCGGGAAACGGTGTTATCATTATTTGTACCTCTCTATTGCCATCTAATACTACATCTATTTCTAATTTAACAAGGTGTGCTGGCCAAACCACGACGCTCACCGCCACCGGCGGTGGTCCTATTTTCTGGTTTGCAAATCCGTCAGGTGGTGCAGCATTAGCGTCAGGCGCTTCTTTTATTACGCCAACCTTAAGCGCGCTTGGAGCTACTTATTATATCGAATCTTCAACTTGTACTGGGCCGGCTTCACGAGTGCCGGTGACTATAACGGTAAATCCTAGTCCAACTATTTCAGTAAACAGCGGTGGTATTTGCCAAGGGCAATCTTTTACAATGGTTCCGAGTGGAGCGACGAGTTACACATTTCAGGGTGGAAGCTCAGTCGTAAGCCCAGGTTCGAACACAAGTTATACGGTTTCAGGAACCAATAGTTTAGGTTGTGTTTCTGTTTTATCGGCAACTGCTAATGTCGTGATTAATCCTAATCCTACAATTACCGTTAATAGTGGAACCCTTTGTACGACCGGGTCATTTACCATTGTACCAAGCGGTGGTGTTTCTTATTCGATTTCTGGTGGTACCTTTATAGTTTCTCCCTTAACCAATACAACTTATATCATTACCGGAAATAACTCCTCTGGTTGCACGAACACCGCAGTAAGTTCTATAACGGCCATTGCCAGCCCAGTTATTTCGGTGAATAGCGGTTCCATTTGCTCAGGTCAATCGTTTACACTTGTGCCTTCCGGTGCTGCGACTTATACTTTTCAAGGCGGCAGTTCGGTGGTAAACCCACTTGCCACCTCAGTATATACAGTTATAGGAACTAGCGTTGCTGGTTGTGTTTCACCTGCTTTTGCGAGTTCGAATGTAACGGTGAATCCAATTCCCGTAATTTCTGTTAATAGCGGTTCCATCTGTTCTGGTAGCATCTTCACCATAAGTCCGTCTGGTGCATCTACTTATACCATTTCGGGAGGCTCGGCTATTGTTTCGCCAAGTGTAAATGCGGTTTATTATATATCCGGAACCAGTGCTCAGGGATGTGCCGCTTCAAATACGGCTATTAGCACTGTAACAGTTTATGTTACACCAATCATTACAGTAAATAGCAGTGCTATTTGTTTGGGTCAGTCTTTTACAATGTCTCCTTCCGGGGCATCTAGCTATACTTTTAGTAATGGCACAGCTGTTGTTAATCCCATTTCGACAAGCTCGTATTCGGTTACAGGTACAAGTAATCAAGGATGTGTTAGTTCGGCACCTGCCATTAGTACTGTAACCGTTTATGCAAACCCAACTATTTCTGTAAACAGCGGCACTCTTTGCCAGGGGCAATCATTTACAATTGTTCCGAGCGGAGCTGTGAACTATACTATTTCCGGTGGAGCAAACATTGTGAGTCCTCTTGCAACTACTTCTTATACCATAAATGGTGCAAGCGCCCAAGGCTGTTATAGTTCAAATAATCCTGTTAGTAATGTAGTAGTTAATCCAAATCCTACTATTGCGGTTAACAGTGGTTCTGTTTGTTTAGGACAACCATTTACCATAACGCCTTCAGGAGCAGCTACCTACACTTTCTCGAGCGGCTCGGCTGTAGTTAGCCCGAGCAACAATGCAATATATTATATCACAGGAACAAGCGCAGCGGGATGTGCGGGCGCCAACACAGCTATTTGTAATATAACGGTTAATAGCTTGCCGCTTGTAACAGTTAATAATGGTGTTATTTGTAACGGACAGTCTTTCACCATGTCGCCTTCAGGTGCAATTTCTTATACGTTTAGTAGTGGTAATGCAGTGGTTAGTCCTTCTGCAAATTCTTCCTATACGGTTATTGGAAGCGATTCCTTTGGCTGCGTGAGTACTAATGCTGTTAGTCATGTAACGGTTATGGCTTTGCCAGGTGTGAGTGCTTTGTCCACCAATAGCACTATTTGCTCTGGAGAGAATGTGACTTTGACCGCGACCGGTGCTATTTCTTACGTTTGGACTAATATTGCCTCCTTGGCTTCTATTGTTGTTAGTCCAACTACAACTACAACTTATACAGTTACAGGAACGGGAGTCAACGGTTGTACAAACACTTTTTCTCTGACACAAACAGTCAATGTATGCGCCGGACTCTCTTCAAATACGGCAGAACAATCTGTCACTATCTTCCCTAATCCCAGTCAAGGAGAGTTTATAATTGCTGCGCAATCAGACATGAATATTAGTCTTATAAATGAAATGGGTCAGTTAGTAAAGGTAATATCTTTGAACGACAATAATGGACACGAAGTTTTCGTTAATGAGCTTGCTAGTGGGATTTATTTTGTTGTTGGAACGTCAAACAACCAAACCATCAAGCAAAAAGTGATTATCGAAAAGTAGAACCGGAAATCTTGAAAAATAAAAGGAGAGTCGCTAAGATTCTCCTTTTTTTTGCCAGAGAGTCAATCACACCAATTGTTTTTTTGAAATTTAGCGAATATCCTTGGGATAGCAGATAAAATGTTTGGTAACGTTTTTACTTAAACTCTTAATGTTTAATAGGTCACTTGCCGACGCTACGTCCACTAATTTTCCATTCTGCATCAAAATGTTAATATTAAAATGGGTAGAGTCGTAAGCACTATTTTTAACGGTATCAGTAAACACAAAATAATGCGCGTCTTTTAATTTTATGTCATAACGCTTGCAAACGTTGGCAATCATTGAGTTCTTAAATTCTCTAGAAATTGGTGCATTTTGAATTTCAACTTTAAATAATTTTCGATCAAGAATGTTGGAACATAAGCGGGCAAGTATTTTGTCTTCGTGATTGCTCCATACTTTAATAGATGCAACCACATCGTTATCGTCCAATTTGGAAAATTGAACGAGTAGGGAACTGTTTTTTTCAAAATCAATTTTTGTAAAATCGTTTTTAAGAAAGAGTTGTAGGGCAGGCGTAGCAAATAGTTCATGTCCTTGAGCGGATAATTCCTTGGCTCTTTTCAGCACATTTACTAAAAGAGTTTCAGCACTTAAAACAGTTTTATGAAGATACACCTGCCAATACATTAATCTTCGCGCAATGAGAAATTTTTCAATACTGTAAATGGCTTTCTGTTCAACCACTAATTCGTTCTCAACCACGTTTAGCATTTTGATAATCCTGTCGCTACTAATTACTCCCTCACTTACACCCGTAAAAAAGCTATCTCTTTTTAAATAGTCCAATCTGTCCATATCCAATTGCGAGCTCACTAATTGATGAAGAAATTGTTTCTTGTAATCGCCGTTAAAAACTTCAATAGCCAATTTTAATTTTCCTTTGAACTCTTGGTTAAGTTTAGCCATTAATAAACTACTGATTGTTTCGTGATTAATGCCTTTTACCAGACTGTGTTCAAGGGCGTGTGAAAAGGGGCCGTGGCCAATGTCATGGAGTAAAATAGCTATGAGAACAGCTTGCTCTTCGTTTTTGGTGATACGAATTCCCTTTTGTTTTAAGGTAAGAATTGCTTCCTGCATAAGGTGCATGGCCCCGATGGCATGATGAAAACGGGTGTGTAAGGCGCCTGGATAAACTAAATTAGTTAATCCTAACTGTTTTATCCTTCTTAACCGTTGGAAATAGGGATGATTAATAAGATCGTATATAAGGTCGTTAGGAATAGTGACAAAGCCGTAAATAGGGTCGTTAATGATTTTCCTTTTATTGATAGACATTAATGGTGTTTAAAATTAAAATTCGTTAAATGGGATAATAGAGATAAATTTAATACGTTATTTGTAATAAAACCAAAAGTATGGATAAAATTAAAATTCTGTGGGCCGATGACGAAATTGCCCTTTTAAAGCCTCACATTTTATTTTTGGATGCTAAGGGTTATGAAGTTACAACTGCCTTGAGCGGAGATGAAGCGGTTGACATAGTAAGGGAGGATAAGGGAATTAAGGCTGTTTTACTGGACGAAAACATGCCAGGTATTTCCGGATTAGAAGCTTTGCTGAAAATCAAGCAACTAAATAATGACCTGCCAGTCATTATGATTACTAAAAGTGAAGAAGAACAAATTATGGAAGATGCTATTGGCGGTAAAATAGCAGACTATTTAATTAAACCGGTTAATCCTAACCAAATATTGCTGTCTCTGAAGAAGGCTCTTGACAACAAACGTTTGGTTAGCGAAAAAACAAATACTGATTACCGTAAAGAGTTTGGACAAATTGGGATGAGTATAAATGATAATTTGGATTGGCAGGAATGGGCAGAATTATATAAGAAAATAATTTACTGGGAACTTGAGATGGATAAGTTGCAGGATAAAAGCATGTTCGACGTATTGAAAATGCAAAAATCGGATGCCAATAACCAGTTCTTTAAGTTCGTTGAACGGAATTATATTCACTGGTTAAGTGGTAAAGATCCAAATCCACCAGTGATGAGTCACACTCTGATTAAAAATAAATTTATTAATGAGTTAAGTTCTAACGAGCCTGTGTTTTTTATTTTGATTGACAATCTTCGTTTCGATCAATGGAAAGTTATACAACCACTCCTGCAAGATTACTACGAAGTCGCTTCTGAGGAATCTTATTTCAGTATTTTGCCGACCGCCACGCAATACGCCCGCAACGCCATATTTAGTGGTTTAATGCCTTCCGAAATGGAAAAACGTTTTCCTGATTTTTGGTTGAACGATGAAGAGGAGGGAGGAAAAAATATGCACGAGGAGGCTTTTATGCAGGCTCAATTAAAACGTTTGGGTAAGGAGGTTAAAATGAGTTATACCAAAATAACCAATTTTAACGCCGGTAAAAAATTATCAGATAACATAAGCAATTTACTGCAAAATAAATTAAATATAATTGTTTACAATTTCGTAGACATGCTCAGTCACGCCCGAACTGAAATGGAAGTAATTCGCGAACTTGCCGAAAACGAATCAGCTTACCGGGGCATAACATATAGTTGGTTTGAACATTCGCCACTTTTTGATATCATCAAACAGCTGGCGGCAAAAAAAATTAAAGTTGTTATTACAACTGATCATGGCACAGTTCACGTAAAAGAGCCTACCAAAATTCTAGGAGATAAAAACGTAAATTCCAATTTGCGTTATAAACAAGGAAAGGCCTTAGAATATAATGCCAAAGAAGTTTTCGAAATTAAAAATCCTTCTGACGCTTTTTTGCCAAAACAACATCCAAGCACGCGCTTTGTTTTCGCACGAGAGGATAGGTTTTTTGCGTACCCGAATAATTTTAATCACTATGTAAATTATTATCGCAACACATTTCAGCATGGTGGTGTTAGTTTGGAGGAAGTAATAATTCCATACATAGTTTTAACTCCTAAATAATTTATTGAAGTTTGGTCTTACATATTTTATAGGTTTATTTTTTTTACTGTGCCAATGTAGTTTTTCGGCGCAAATTTCATTTTTTCAGATTCATCAGCAAATTAACGATTCAATGACTAATAAGGCCCTCAGCATGCCTGACAGTTTGTACTCAGTAAAAAATGGAACTCTCTCGATAAGCGATTCTCTAGCGCTTGAAGGCTGGCGTAGTAGCTACAATAGATACTATTCTGCAAGTATACATCCGCTTCTGGAGAAAATAATTGGAACCACTTTCCCTGATATCAGTTTTCTTGATGAGAATTTCAAAAGTCATAATCTTTCCGATTTTAATAACAAAGAATTGGTTGTGAATTACAATTATCCCTACTGTGCGCATTGCATGGATAGAATTGACTCCACTTTGAAAGCTGTAAGGAAGGGTCAAGTACACGTCATCGTTCTATTGTCAGAAATATACCGAAAGGAAATAAAGGATTTTAAAAATTACGGTGAGAATGTATCTATAGGGTTAATATCTGATGATACAAGGAATTTAATTTCGTTTAATTTAGGTGACGATATTATGTATTATTTAAGCAAAAGCAGAGGTGTTGAATTTTTTGATCTTATATATAACACAAATAGGCACGAAGCCTGGGAAAAATTTCTGGAAAAACATTCGCAATGATGAACAATCTTGAGCTTATAGTTGAAACACAGGAAGAACTACCAATAAAATTAAAGGAAGTTCTTAATTTTTTTAGAGAGGAAAAAATATTTTTGCTCAACGGTGAAATGGGAGCCGGTAAAACTACTATTATAAAACACTTTTGTTCCCTATTGGGTAGTGATGATAATTTTAGCAGTCCAACCTATTCTATTGTTAATGAATATCATTCTTCTCAGGGTAAAATATATCACATGGACCTGTTCCGTTTAAAAAACAAAGCCGAACTTCTGGATCTTGGATTTGAAGAGTATATTCATTCGGGTAACTACTGTTTTATTGAGTGGCCCGCCTTGGCTTTGGACTTGGTGGGCGCTGAGTATATTAATATTGACATACAGGTATCAGAAAATTTTCGCTACATTCGTGCCTCAAAAATGAGCTGATGTTACGCACGTTATTTTTAATTTTATTTGTTTCAGCCCAATTTTTCTGCTCTGCTCAAAAGGATACTATACCAAGAAAAAAAAGAACACTTTATGCCACTTGGGGTTATACAAGAGCATGGTACAGTAAAAGTACAATTCATTTTAAAGACCTTTCAGGAAAATATCACCCAGCAACCGGAAATAAAAATTATTACGATTTTACGGTTCACAACGCAGTAGCCCATGATAGACCCGATTTTGATAGAATTAAGGATGTCATTAATATTACTATTCCACAATTCGTTTTTAGAATTGGCTACCAGATTAACAACAAGTGGGACGCAGAATTAAATTATGACCACGCTAAATATGTTGTGGACAATTGGCAACATGTTCATGTAACCGGGCAAATTTTTGGAAAAGAAATTAACGGCGACTCTATTCTGAATCCGGATAAATTTTTGCATTTTGAACATACCGATGGGGCTAATTTTTGGATGTTTAACGCAGTCAGGAAGTGGTCTTTTTTTAATAAAACAAAAAATATTAATTGTCAGTTTGTGCTAAAACCCGGTGCAGGATTTGTTTATCCAAGAACAGACGTTACCCTTTTTGGGGAAAATTTAAACAATAACTGGCACATATCTGGTTGGATTGTGGGTGTTGAAAGTGGTTTAAGACTCGAATTTTTTAAACACGGGTTTTTCGAATTTGTGGGCAAGGGGGCCTACGCTAACTACGTGAAGGCCTTAGTTTTGGGCAAAGGGAACGGTTCTGCCAATCATAAATTTTGGGTATGCCAATTAACGGCAACGGCAGGGTATAAGTTTAGCACTAGAAAATAACCCGTTACAAGTCAGAAAAGGAAAATATCTGAACAAACAAAAACGCAAAACACAACACTTGCAATACCGTTAGTTGTACCGAAAGCCACATTTATTTTGCTTAAATCATTTGGTTTAACGAGAGTGTGCTGATATATTAGTAGGGTTATGAAAGCCAGTCCGCCCGTAAAGTAAAGCCAGCTAAAGTTCGCAAAAAAATAAATGTATACAACGATAATACCTGCAATGGTATGAAAGACCTCAGAAAGGCGGAGAGCATTTTTTTTTCCAAAAAAAACCGGAATGGATTTTAAGTTTTGGCTTCTGTCAAAATCCTCGTCTTGAAGCGCATATATAATGTCAAAACCACTTACCCATAAAAAAACCAACACACTGAATAAAATAGGTAGTGTTGCAAATCTCTCAGTTAACGCGATGTATGCTCCTATGGGCGCTAATGAAAGTCCTAGTCCTAATATAAGATGACAGAGTGGAGTAAAGCGTTTGGTATAACTATATCCTAAAACTACAAAAAGCGCAACGGGTGAAAGGTAAAAACAAAGGGCATTGATAAAATAAGTACAAATAATAAACATCAGGCAACAGCAGATAACAAGCAACAAGGCGGATGGTGGAGAAATAATTCCGGCGGGAATTTCTCGAAAAGCGGTTCTGGGATTTTTTTGATCAAATTTTCGGTCAACATAACGGTTAAAAGCCATAGCGGCGCTTCGCGCAAAAACCATACATAACACCACTAAAATGAATTTCTTAAAATTAAATTGTGCTTCGCCTGTATGAATGGCTAACGAAAATCCAATTAAAGCAAATGGTAATGCGAAAACGGTATGACTGAATTTAATGAGTGAAAAATATGTCTTAAAGGTTTGAAACATCAAATTCTAAAGATAAACTTAGAGTACCAGCTAAAGATGGATTTATTTTCCTCTTCCTTGTAAAACTATTAATACAGTATGAACCAAAATTTTAAAATCAAGTAATAAACTCATATTTTCCACGTAAAGTATGTCAAACTTTAATCTGTCAATCATTTCCTCAACATTTTCGGCATAACCATATTTTACCTGACCCCAACTTGTGATACCTGGCCTAATTTTGTGAAGGTGTTTATAGTGAGGAGCTTTTTCAACAATTTTTTCAATGTAGTATTTCCTTTCCGGCCTCGGACCTACCAAGCTCATATCACCCATAATAACATTAAAAAACTGGGGCATTTCATCCAAACGCACTTTTCTCAGAAAACGACCAAAAGGAGTCACGCGCGGGTCATTGGCGCTCGATAAGGCTGGACCTTCTTTTTCAGCATCTAATAACATAGTACGGTATTTAAAAATGTGGAAAGGTTTGCCGTGAATTCCAATTCTCTCTTGTTTAAAAATCATAGGACCTCGAGAACCCAATCTCACTAACAAGCCAATTAAAAGGTACAACCAGCTAAAAAAGACAATTACAAATACGGAAAACGAAACATCGATAAATCTTTTGACAGAAATTTGCCACTCGGGTATAATTTGATTTTTTATTTCAATCAAAGGAGTACCCAAAATACTCGTCATCTTAACATGCCCACTTAAAATGTCATAAATGTCTGGGATAATTTTAATGGTCACACCCAAGTCTCCCAGGTCGTTCACGATATTTTTGATATACTCGTGTTCCCAACTTTCCAGAGCAATAATAACTTCTTCCACTTTATTTTTTTCGATAATGGTTTTAATGTCATGATATTCACCCAAATGTTTTAGTTCTTTTTTAAGTTCTTCTGAATAGCCGTTTTTTCCCTCTATATGAATGAAACCAATAAAATTATTTCCAATCCCGTATTTCAGAGCATTTATTTCCCTGAACATTTTTAAGGCCCGCTCATTGCTCCCAATAATTATCGTAGTAAATCCAAACTCCCTTTTGTGTATTTTACTATTGGTGTTAGTTGAAAGGATAAGCCTTAACAGAGCCGTAATCATAAAATGAGCAGCAAACAAAACAAAATAAAGTTTGTAATACAATCTATATGAAACAACGGAATCATCTAAAAGAAGCACGAAGAAGAGCACGGTAACACCGATGATGGAGGTGGCAAGAACTTGCACAAATTCGTTAATCCTTGATTTTCGTAGAACATGATTGTAGTAACCCGAGAGATAATAAACCAAAACCCAAATAATCGGTAAAATAGTAACACTTAAATAAAAACGACTGTCAAATATGTACTCTGGAACATTACCTGTTTTTAAAGAATCTATTTG
>CALMND010000209.1 GCA_937868565.1 uncultured Bacteroidota bacterium
ATAGAACTAAAAATAAACTATCCTAAGAAGCGTATTTAAAATAGCCTTAAGGGCGTTCGCAAATTCTGCTCTATAAAGAGCCTACGGATTGCTGTATAAGCAGCTTTCTTTCGGCCACTTTTAAAAGCAGTAATTTGCAAACTAATCTGAACGGTGCATGTGCGAGTTGTTATCTAAAACGAATCTCCGGTGCATTGATAGATCCTTATAAGCGACTGATGTTGGAATGTCTTTAAAAAGACGTTTTTCTACGGTCGCCTCTATACTGTAGCCAATTTCTGCTTACTCTGTGAGAGATGCGCTTAAAAGCGTGTTTACGGGAGAATATCAGAAGAAGCAAATGCCACAAATTACATAACGACAGTTCAGCGGACTTTAAAAGGGCCTATGCTGGTTTGATGGATTTGACTTTACAATTCAACCCTGTTCTCCTATAGGAGCCGGGAAAATTAATTGTAGCCAAAACCATTAATGAGCAAAGTAAAGTCAGGTTCTGAACGGGATGATAATTTAGGCAATCGCTGGGCATCCTCGGTATCTATTTCCGACAACATCGCACGCCAGGGTGTAGAACTTCATTTCAACAAGGAGCCACATCCTGAGCTCCAATCCAAACTCAGGGTTGCAGGTTTCCTGCCTAGCAAAAGCCAGAGCATGTGGTATGCAAGAGCCACCGATGACACGCGTGTATTTGCTGATAAACTAAAAGCAGAGATCTCGGTAGTGCCATCCGGCCCCGAGATGTTGATCCACCCAAGCTATGAGGCGAACAAATCGAACATCGAGAATAAAAGGTTTTCATTTGTACAGATCAGTCTTAACAACGGACAAGAGAAAACATACATCGTTTTCGAGCCTTCAAAACCCCGTGCTGAGGTAATAGCAGCAAATTTTGCATACAAACAGTTCGGTAACACCTACCAGGCACTTGCAGTGAATCCCAGAACCAAGCTGAGGGAAGCACGAATGCTGTTTGATGAAGGCCGGATCATTTCGGGGATAGAAACCGGTGAACGAAAAGTACATGGCGTCGTCAATGATGCCATATCGGCCCAAGCCATAAAAGAAAATAAAACTGAGAGCGAAAGCGAGCGGGTTATTATCGGTGGCGAAAAAGTAAACATTACTCTTATCCTGAATGAGTTTCACCGATGGCTTAAAGATCACCCGGAATACAAAGGCAGCACTAAGATCGAAAAATCTGTACTTATCCAATGGCTTCCGGAACATCATCCTGAAGTTAACGGGCGCGAAGCAGAGATCCTCTGGGAACGGCACCGGCGACTGGTTAAAATACTTCATCGTATCGGCAACCTCGATGTAAAGATGATCGAGGTGCAACCCTATAGTTCGATCTATAAAAAACTAAAACAGCTCATTCCAGAGCTTGATGAGTTCGTTAGATCCGGAAAATTGTTTGCCGGTAAGTCGATTTCTAACGGTTATATGGATCTGCATGTTGATTTCATGTTCAACGACGATCAAGGCTACCAGATTGCGCTGGCACACTATTACAAACAAAATGGCGATAGTGTTCCTGACCCGGACATGCGCATACGCGTGATTCCTGAAACACAGATGGCAGAGGCCATGTCTTTCCAGGATTATCGTGTTTACCAGGAAGTGTATCGCGACGAAAACGGAAAATCCCTGGTCAACTCTGAACTGAAAAAGCAATTGAACAGCTTCCTGAATCAATGGTTGTCCAATCTGCTAACTCAGGGGCACAGGGTAATTCTCACTGCTGAGGACGACGATGTATCTTCAACAACACAGGTATCTGAAGTGAGGGTAACCAATACTAATTCGGACGGATCTGAAACGGCTGGTTCTGAAAAGCACGATGATGTTTCGCAGGTTGCAGAGGAAGATGTACAAGTCGATGAAGACTCAGGTTTGGACAGGTCGGCTTATGAGGGGCTGACAAAGCTCATTCCCAACCTAGCGACCTACCTGACCGGAACGAAAACACAAGGTGTCTTAAAATACCAGCTGAATGGAGAACAGAAAGAGCTTACCTGTTTCATAGACCCTCAATATAAATCTGTTTTCCTTACAGAGGATATGAATGGTGAGCCACAGATGGAATCGGACATTACTGTTGACGTTGAAAGTGGCGAAGCGCGCGTTACAGCGGAACAGCTAAGCAATTATTATGCAGAGGGATTGGGTCGCCTTGATGCGGATATCGAGCCGGGTGACGATATGGCAATCGGGCGTGATATGACCAGGGGACTTATACAATGGATGCAAGACCTGATAGAAGAAGGTTTGACTATTCACCTCGAGCTACCTGCCACACAAGAGCAGGAACCTTTGGCCTTTCTGGATGAGCCAATATTTGATAAAGGAGTAACAGGTCAACTGGAGTTTAATCCGGTTGCTGTTGCAGGTTTTATTGCTGAAAATCCTGATTTGTCGGATGATTGGAGACATGCTTATGATGCGGAGGAAGTAATTCTGCAGAGAGACTTCACAAAAACTCAAATCTTAAGATTAAAGGAGTTTTACAACACATACATTCTCGAGCACGAAAAAGAAGAAAAACAGTATCGTGAACTATTGTACAAATTGGATGACCCAGGATTTAAAGTAGTCACGGGATCAGCAGCAGCTGAGGCAATACCTGTTTTGATGAGGATCTATAATCCAGAAGAGCAAAAGGAAATTCTTTTGGCATTTAACGAGCTTGGTTTCAAATCACCTTTCACAGTAAAGGAGGCCATTGACCGCAAATTGCCTGTAATCGACGTATGCTTTCGTTATTATGACACTGAGGAATATTTCAGGAGAAACTACAGCGAGCCATTAACTGGGCAAATAAGGCAGCTTGAAGCCGAAAGCAGGACCAAGAATGGAAAGGTTAAAAATAAGACGGAGCAAGATAAAGCCAGGCAAAACAAAATAGCTGGTCTAAGCTTAAAATTAGCGCACGCTGAAAAAACCTACCAGGACGAATTTCTGATTTTCCAGGATGATTTTATTCTTTATGTTCTGCAGCGCGCCCAGGCTGCCGGTTATCATCCTTCAGACCAAGTGGAGATAAGCAAATTTCGTGAATTTGTTATTGAATCTGTTTTTGACGGCCGCACGATTGAAAATTATCCCCGTGAGCCAATCAACAAGATCATTGACGAGCTGATTGCTGACTTCTTTAATCCCAAGGCAAACAGCATTGAAAGAAGAGCTGATAAACGTCCAGTGGTGCAGATTGTAGATCTTATCCGATTTGGTACCCTGGCTCCGAATGTTTTAGTACCAGCTGGTACAAAGGAACCATTTATTACCGGCGAGTTCAACTTATACGATATGAAGGAAATTATTAAAACTACATTTCCACATCTCCGCAGGATCACAAATAAAACCCTTGAAAAAGCCACTCCAATGGAAATGTGGGAACTGGTCCAGATGTCTCACCCAACAGATTATGGAGTTAAGGTTGATCGGCAGGCCATGCTGGAAGAATGGGAGAAAAGAGGAAAAAAAATGTTTGTGGATCTTGGGCTTCCAGTTGATCCTGAATATCCCTATGTCAATGCAAACCTTGGCTACGAAGCCGTTGAACCGTTAAACCAAATTCTTTTTGACCATAACAAAGAAGGCAATCAATGGTGGGTGGTTGCAGACAACTGGCGGCCGATAGCAGACCTGCAGAAAGCATTGGTGTTTATTGACAGCCAGATTGCAACTGTGCAGCACAGCATGGAGCAAAAAACTAATGCAAAGAATGGAAAACCGCATGGCTCACAAAAAGACCAGCACAGGCAGCTTCAATTCGCTTTGCGCGATCTACAAGAAGGTAGAAATTTTATAACCAATTACATCGAAAAGAATAAAGCGCAGCATCCACTAACGCAGGAGCCGGAGAATCAAGAAGATCACAATAGCTCAATTATGCCGGTATTTGTGAATGAAGCCATTGCTGTTCCTGACTTCAAAATAACTGCACCAGCAGATGAAACCAGTCACAAAAGAAAAATTTCTGAAAAGGCGCTAGTAATCTTACAACAAACTCTGCATAAAGCAAGCTCTGATGTATTGTACTATCAAGGCGGTGCATTTACACTCCAGGTAGATAGCGGGGTGGGCTATTTAATTGAGCGTCCACAAATGGAGCTGGAGGCTGTCCAGTATTTCGAGAAAAAATATAAAGCGTCTGCTGAATATAAAAACCGGGAGAAGAGACGAATCAAGGATTTCAAAGAGGATTTAAAGTCAGCCGAATGGAAAGGCAATGATTATCGCGACGAAATCGACAGGATAATTATTAATGCAGTGGTATACCACCGGGTTCGGTTACTGGCTAAAGTCTTGGAAGGCTTCAAGTATTTGTTTGTTTCAGATCAAATGCACCTGGTAAATAACCTACATGAGATCTACAAGCAGCGACCGAAACTTGAATACCAGGAGGCTTTTGGTAAGGCCGATCCGGGTATCAGAGCAATTGCACAGGCATACGTGAAAGATACTATCATCGACAATGATTTTATTTCATCTAATGCAAATGGAGATCGTTATTATGCCGCTTTGAAAGGAATGCTGCTTGATCTGAGTGCGGTTATTACCTCTCACTTGCCCGAGTTGCCGGATCCTAAAGCAGCAAACATGATCGAGACTGGTGTAAAACCAGAGACCTTGAAAAAAACACAACCTGTTGCCCCTTTAGCGCCAGATGAAAACGGCTCTGGGTCTGGTACCGAGCTGGTTGATTTGCCTGTTCAGCCCAAGCCTGCACTCAAGAAAATTCAGAAAGCTGACCAGCACAAATTCAATAAGCAGATTGAAGCGCTGATTGACGACAAAGATAAAAATGGAGCATCGTTTAACCCAGACGAAAAGGAGTTATTACGTCTGTATGCCGGATATGGAGGCCTGCTTAAACAAGGCGCAAAAGGCCGTGGCGTGCTTTATGAATATTACACGCCCGACTGGCTGGTTGAACAAATGTGGGGGCTGGCCCGGCAATTCGGTTACGATGGCGGCTCTGTGCTGGAACCAGCAGTAGGCACAGGTAACTTTTTAAAATATGCACCAAAAGAGGCCATCGTGTTTGGCTTTGAAACCAATCACTATTCGGCCAGGATCGCACAGGTGTTGTATCCGAACTTTCATATCTATGAAAAAGCGTTTGAGAGCTTATTCTTTGCGGGCAACATTCATCTTAAAGATAAGTTCGATCACCCGCTCTATAGCTTAGTAATCGGTAATCCGCCTTATGGTGAGTTTACCGGCAAATATGCAGGGATGGGAGAAAAGAAATGGACAGGTGCCCTGGAATATGACCAATACTTTATGCTTCGAGGGCTCGACCTTTTACGGCCTGGTGGGCTAATGGTATTTCTGGTGCCCAGCTTGTTTATACAAAGCAGTCAGAAGTACAATAAGATCAAAGACAAGATCCTGGCAAAAGCTGAAGTTCTCAAATGCTATCGCCTGCCTCAAAATCTTTTTGCAGCCACCGATATCGGCACCGATATCCTTGTTCTAAAAAAACGCGGCGACGTTGCCATTTCTGAAAAAAGCACAAGAGGTATCGATGTGGAAATTCTGCCAATACGCGAAGCAGCCAAACCTATGATCTGCAGCGCTACCGGTTTGCGTATCGCCAAAGGCGACAAGATATTTTATGATACTGAACATAACATATCTATCAAAGCATTAAAAATTGTAGGCGGTGACAACCCAGGCGAAATAGCGGAGCAAAATCCCTGGCTGCTTGAAATCATCAGAGAACTATTTTCAAATTATATGGCAAAGCACGGAGAGAGAAACGAGCTCCGCGAAAAATACTATAGTGAAGACGCAATCTATGATCCGGCGCTGGTTGTGGATGCCGCTCTTGAGTACATACATGAGTCAATGCAGGACGCAAGGGTCGAGAGCTGCTGGCTCCATAAGATAGACATTACCGAGGCTTTTGCTGACTAATTACGCTGCAGAAAAAATACAACATGATAACTAACTACCTGCGAGGATCCGGCATCCTTTACAACAAAGAAAAACCAAAGGAAATAAAAAGCAATATGACGAATGCAGACACACAAATCGAAGAATTAAAAGCACTCATTTTTGAAGAGTTAAAGGATTGCAGTCATTTTCACTGGCCGCATGTGTGCGGCATGCAGACCACTGAGCCAGGCAAAGCAAAGCTCTTGGAAATGATCCTCCATCATATTGCTGAAGAAGGTATGAGCATTGGCTCTGCTATTGCGCATGTGGAGCTTGAGCTAACGCATGCCAACTAAGTATGGCACAGGGATACAAAATGTTTCGCTCAATTATGCGCGAGATCAATCAACGACAAAGGGAAAGAAAGACGATGACCGAGAAAAACGATTCGCAGGACGATTCAGAAAGAAGTCCTATAAGCGATCAATCCAGCAATGAAAAGAAGATGTTAGAAGAAACCGTAAATAAAAATCCATTGATCGGCGACAGCTGGTTTAAGCAGCATCCTGAAACCATATTAGGTGAAGCGTACCAAACAACCGATCGTTTCAACAAGCCGGTTACTAAAGTACGGGGAACAAAAGAGAATGTAGTTAAGGCTATTTCGCTGGCGCAACAAACATACACCCACAAGGCGGTAACTGAACAGTCGACCGAAAAAATTCAGCACATCATGAACGATTCAGAAAAGAGACAAAATATAGAAAAGGTATTGACCAGTACTAAAAAGCAATATGCAGAAAAAGCGCTGAAAAAACTTTCAACAGAAACACAGGTCGTTAGCCTTCAGCAGCTTCAGGAGCAGCGATACTCGTTTGACGATATTCTCCGCGATTATAACAAAGGCATCTCCGACGACGAGATCAGGGCATGGCTTTGGTACAAGCGTGTGAACAAAGGATTTAATGATGAACGCGTTATCCTTAATCCAAAAAGCGGCTGGGCAAAATATGTAATTCCCCTCGCTGAAGCTGAAAGCTATTTGAAAGACTGGCTTAAGAAAGGTATTGTTTGCTGCTATGATGGTGCATTTATGCCAAGCACGCTTTATTACGCTGAAAATATTTATTTGCGGCAATCCATTTTATTAAAGGAGAAGAATAACCTGGTCAGCAAGTTTGGACAGGCTCAATTCGACCGCCAATGGCAGGGTTTGGAAAATGCAAAGCCACCCAGATTAACTCTCACAGACCCACGCAAAGGCGAGCGGTTATTTATAAAACCTGATTCTGGATTTGCAAGGTCAATGAAGATCAGCCAGCTTGCTGATGGTACCACTTTCAGTAAAAAGAAAGGGTCTTACATGGTGGAAGGAGAAACCGCCCTGGTTGATGCGTTTAAACATTGGGTGGAAAAGCAGCCCCAGGATACTTTTAAGAAATCGACCAGCTGGGATATTCTCAATTACTACCTGCGTAAAGGCACGCCCGGTCGTAAGTTCGACAAAGAGGAAAAACTACGGCTGATACAAAATGCCAAACAGGAAGGTGACCGGTTATTTGCAATCTTCCTTTCTGAAGCCATCTCTCGTGAAGATCAGGTGAACATTGAACAACACTGGAACAGCAAATACAACGGTTATGTAGAAATAAATTATTTCAAGGTGCCGGTTGCGTTCGCCTGCTCCGCTACATTTAAGAACAAGCCGCTCTTCATACGCAAAGAGCAGCGCGAAGGCCTTGGGTTTCTCAACGTACACGGGTCTGGCTGCGTAGCTTACGATGTGGGCCTGGGAAAAACAATGACAGGTATTCTTGCACTGGCGCAAGCTATGGAGATAGGTCAGTGTAAACGGCCACTGATCGTAGTACCGAACCAAACCTACAACAATTGGCTTAAGGAAATACGTGGTGCGGTTGAAAACGGCCAGGTGAGCCTTACAGGGCTTCTCCCGCAGTATAAGGTGAATGATCTTTACAACCTTGGTACGGATTATATAGAGCAACTGCGTGACAAAGACGGAACCATAAAGAAGGTGCCCGAATACACCATCTCTGTACTTACCTACGAAGGCTTCAACCGCCTGAGCTTCGACGAGGAAACCTGGGCTATGCTAGGCAATGAACTATACGATATTTTAAACCAGGGTATTGAAAAAGACCGTGAGCAGCAACAGCTCTTCGAGCGTATCGAAGAAATGATGGGCAGAGGAGTGAAAGGTGGCATGGTCAACATTGAAGATCTTGGATTTGACTACGCCATTGTTGACGAAGCCCACGCCATGAAGAAATCATTTACCCAAGTGAAGGGTGAGCAAAAAGGTGGAGAAGACGAAGGCCGTGAGCGACCAAGCTACAAGATCCAATCAGGTATGCCATCCATGACGGCACTCCGTGGGTTTATGATCTCGCAATACATCCAACGGAATAACAGGATGCGAAACGTAGTGCTTTTAAGTGCAACGCCTTTTACCAATAGCCCGCTCGAAATTTATTCTATGCTGGCGCTAATTGGTTACCAGCAACTGGAAAAGTCAGGCATCAAAAACATTAAAGATTTTTTTGACACGTTTATTAAAACAAGCCTGGAGCTGGTTATCAACGCCAAACTAAAGCCACAGCGCCGCGAGATCGTCATGGGCTTTCACAACCTGATTGCATTGCAGCAACTTATTTTTCGTTTTATTACTTATAAAACCGGTGAAGAGGCAGGCATTCAGCGCCCCAATAAAATTGTTCTACCGCTTGTAAATAGGATGGAGAATGGCACGCTGACGCCACTACCGGCCAACCAGCAAATTTCCACTAATCTGCCTATGACGCAGACACAAAAGAAATTTATGACGGATGTGGAAGCTTACGTTACAGGTGCGGTTGACCTTCAGCATTTCTGTGTTAACCCGCACGGGGCTGAAGATAAAGAAGAAGGCGACGAAGAGAAAGAAGCGGAGCTGCTGGTTGAGGCCAATATGGATGAGGATGAAAAAGAAGGAACAAGAATTCTGAGAGGCTTATCCTTTGCGCGCCAGCTGGCCTTAAGTCCTTACCTATATGCTTGCAATCCCGACAAGCAGCCAACACACAAACAATACATTGAAACC
>CALMND010000210.1 GCA_937868565.1 uncultured Bacteroidota bacterium
TCAGCATTTGGTTTGCTAAAGTAATCCCCGTCGCTCCCGTAGGCGGGGCGGTGTTCCTTTGAAGCTAAAGTAAGCGGTGCAGAATCTAAAAATTTAAACCCCTCCTGCTCAACTAAAATCTTTTGAAGAATGTATGCACTAGCTCCGCCCGGTACATCCTCATCCAAAACAACAAGGCGGTTAGTCTTCCTAACGGATTCAACGATATCTTTGTTTATATCAAAAGGAATCAGAGTTTGTAAATCGATTAATTCAACTGAAATTTCGTGTTTTTGAAGCATTTTAACTGCCTCTTGTGCCACACGAATACTGCTTCCATAGGAAACCAGTGTAACGTCTGTTCCAAAGTTTAAAATTTCAGGTATACCAAGGGCCACTTTATAGTCTCCAAAGTTAGCTGGCTGCCTTTCCTTCAAACGGTAGGCATTAAGTGGCTCAATGACCAAAGCTGGCTCATCGGCCTCCAAGAGGGTATTGTAAAAGCCCGAGGCAACAGTCATGTTTCTCGGCACACAAACATTAATGCCCCTGCAAGCGCTCACTATCATTCCCATGGGAGAGCCACTATGCCAAACGCCCTCAAGACGATGTCCTCTTGTACGGATAATTACCGGGGCTTTTTGCTTACCTTTGGTTCTCCACTGAACTGTTGCTAAGTCATCACTCATTAACTGCAAAGCATACAGTAAATAATCCAAATATTGAATTTCAGCAATTGGTCTCAAACCACGCATAGCAAGACCTATAGCTTGGCCCATAATGGTAGCTTCGCGTATACCAGTATCAAAAACTCTATGTTCGCCGTACTTTAACTGCAAACCTTCCAATCCCTGATTCACACCACCAATTTTCCCAGAATCTTCACCAAAAATCATTACATCAGGATATTTTTTCAAAATGGCGTCAAAATTTTCCCGCAAAATTTCCCGACCATCCATTTGTTTTTCTTCTCCATAAATAACTTCCTTTGGTAAAATATTTTTTACCTGTTGGGCTGATTGAGAATAGAGATGGGAACTGTATCGATTGTTATTTTGAACTTTGGCGGTTTCTAGCCAATTAATCAAATCAGTTCTTGCCGATGATGAATTGTGTTGCGTTAATCTTAATACTGACTTAACGGCCGTATGAACTTCTCTTCGAATAGGTTCCTTAATTGACTTCAAATCTTTTGCTATTTGTAAGACTTCGTCCCCACCAAGGGTCTTAAAAATCTGACAAACCTCGTCAATCTCATTTTTTATTGGTTCAAGATATTCATTCCAAGCCAGTGTTTTTGCTTGTTTAACAATTTCTTTAGCTTCTTCCTCAATTTTGACTAACTCTTCTTCTTTCGCTAATGCGTTAGACAAAATCCAAGACCTCATTTGTTTTATACAATCAAAATCATTTTCCCATTGCAGGCGCTCCTTTGTCTTATATCTTTCGTGTGAGCCACTAGTACTGTGTCCCTGAGGTTGTGTTACCTCTTCCACATGAACCAAAACAGGCACATGTTCTTCTCGACAAACTTTAATTGCGTTTTCGTATGTTTCGCACAAGTGAACATAATCCCAGCCCTTTGTTTTGTATATTTCGTAACCCTTGCTGCCATTTTCTCTTTGGAAACCCTTAAGAACTTCGCTGATACTCTCTTTTGTTGTCTGATATTTTTTAGGTACCGAAATACCGTGTCCGTCGTCCCATACGTTAACAAACATTGGTACCTGCAAAACACCTCCCGCATTGATGGTTTCCCAAAATAAACCTTCGCTTGTTGATGCATCACCAATGGTACCGAAAGCTACTTCATTTCCTTTGTTACTGTAATTTGTAAAAGGTTCTACTTGCAAATCTTTATTTATTCTGTAAAAATGTGATGCATAGGCCAAGCCAAGGAGTCTTGGCATTTGAGAGGCCGTAGGAGAAATGTCGCTACTGGAATTCTTCTGATTAATCAAGGATTTAAACGTGCCGTCTTCATTCAGGCTGTGTGTGCCAAAATGTCCACCCATTTGTCTTCCCGCACTCATTGGTTCCGCTTTGATATCTGTGTGTCCGTAAAGTCCAGCGAACCACTGTTGAAGGGTTATTGCCCCAATTGCCAACATGAAGGTTTGATCGCGATAATAGCCACTTCTAAAGTCACCGTCTCTAAATACTTTACTTAGTGCAATTTGTGCAACCTCTTTTCCATCACCAAAAATACCGAATTTAGCCTTTCCTGTAAGCACTTCCTTTCTTCCCAGCAAACTTGCCTGCCTGCTTTCATTAGCAAGTCTATAATCGCTAAGTACAATAGCTTTAAACTCTTCAAAACTGAGATTACCGATTTTAGCAGCGCTATCCTGTTTTTCCATATTTAATGCTTAATACACAAATATAAGTGATTGGTGGCAATGGTGAAAATATTTTTCAGCTTTCCCAAATTCAAATTATTAAGGATTGAATTTTTATTATTACCTTCCGTAAGGTATATACATCTTCGTTATTTAAATGAGATTTGCTTATTTTTTAATTGCCACGGTCCTTACAAAAATGCTTGTTGCTCAGAATTTTTGTTATACCAGTGAAATGCAAGACAAGTGGTTTGCCACACACCCTGATTTAAAAGAAAAATTTGAAATTTTGCAAAATCAAGCTGCTCGTGCCGATTCCGAATTATATAAAACAAATTACAAAACTTTTGGAAACCAAAATAAAACTTTTGCAGCAAGTAACTACACTATACCCATTGTTTTTCATATTCTTCATTTAGGTGGAACCGAAAATATTTCAGACGCACAGGTTGAGGATGCTGTCGATATCCTAAATCGTGATTTTAATAAGTTAAACGCAGACACGACGGATGTTGTTTCTCCCTTCCAGGCTATTATGGGTAATGCCAAGTTTGAATTCAGATTGGCAACAAAGGATCCAAATGGTAATTGTACAAATGGTATAATTAGACATTATGATTTTCATTCTAACTGGACGGGAAATTTTGGAGAATACGCCTACACATGGAATCCTTCAAGGTATTTGAATGTATATGTGGTGAAAAGCATAAGTAATGGTTCAGCAGCTTATACCTATTTGCCCGGTTCTGGAGTTCCAACTTCTGCAGATGTAATTGTTATTCTAAATACATATCTTGGAAGTGTTGGAACGGGCAACATTGTAAACTCGCGTGCTTTAACTCACGAAATAGGTCATTGGTTTAGTCTAATACATGTTTGGGGACTTAGCAATCAACCAGGCCTTACATGTGGGGACGATGGTGTTGCCGACACTCCTATTACCAAAGGGTTTGGCGGTTGCAACCTTAATAATGCGAGTGTCTGCAATGCTGGTATTGTAGAAAATATGCAAAACTACATGGATTATGCTTATTGTTCTAGAATGTTTACTATTGGACAGGCGGCAAGGATGAATCTGTCTATTAATAATGTTATTAATGGAAGAAATAATTTATCTACCGCGGTAAATTTATCTTTAACAGGTGTAAGTTATCCTGGTAATTACTGCCTTCCCATGGTCAATATTTCTGTAGGACAATCTACAAAAGCATGTCGCGGTGCGGTTATAAGTGTTTCAAGTTATTCTTATAATGCAAATCCTAATACCTATTTATGGTTTGTAAGCGGTAACGCTACCATTTTAAATCCTACTTCACCAAATACCGGAATTATTTTCGCAAACTCAGGCACATACACTTTGTCCTGTTTAGTTGCAAATGCCAACGGGAGTACAACGCAAAGCTTGGTTATGACTATTATAGACAGCGGGACAAAAATCAGCTCTTTGAATAGAGAGAGTTTTGAAAATACCAACTTTCAATTACCTGCGGGTTGGACTGTCATAAATTCTACAACGCCTGATGAAAAATGGGAAGTAAGTGATTGGACCGCTTCAAACGGTTTGTATAGTATGTTAATAGCTGGAGAAAATATGTCACCAAATTCCGTTGAAATTTTAGAAAGCCCCTCCTACGATTTTAAAAGTAATTTGGGAGCGCATTTCACGTTTAAGTATGCCTATGCCAAGCATGGGGTGAATAGCGCAGATGTTTTTAAAGTACAGGTGAGCATGGACTGTGGTGGATCGTGGAACGATTTATTTGTTCCTAATATGAATGATTTAGCGAGTGCTTCAGGGGGAACAGATTTAAATTTATTCGTTCCGAAATCGTCACAGTGGGTTTTAAAGGATTTAACTGATATGGATAGCGAACTTATTTCTCGCTTTCAAAACGAAAACAATGTTCGTTTCAGATTTTATTTTAAAGAGGATATAAATGGATACGGAAATCGTTTCTATCTCGATGAAGTAAATTTTAATGAACCTGTTGGGATTAATGAGTTTACAAAATCTATTGATTTTAATTTATTCCCTAATCCAACAAAGTCGGATTTTATAATTAAGTTCATTTTGTCTGATGAAGCTCGCATTAAATATTCGGTTGCTAGTATTAGCGGATTATTAGTTATAAAAGATGAGCTTCGGAGTTTTGTACCTGGTATCCACCAGATAAGTTTTAATCAAAACAAATTACTAAAACCCGGAATTTATTTTTTGAATTTTGAAGTGAATGGGTTCAAAATAATTAAAAAAATTGTGGTGAGTGAATAGTTTCGAAATGCTTTTTAAGTACTAATTCCGTTAAATAAAAATTAAGCTAAAATGTGCTTTGTAAAGTTAAGAAATATTAAAAAAATGTTACTGCGTAGCTTTGAAATTAGCGTCAACTGCTCTTGAGTCAGACATTTATTAATTACAAAACAACCGGCGCTGATGGTATAAACAGAATTGGTTTTTTCGTTTTATTAAGAAATTAAATTTAGTATACTGTTGTTATTATGGGGTTATAAGCCTTACTAATAAAGGTGGTTGGGTAAGTCTAAACTGCCTTTTAATAGCAGTTACAAATTTAATAAAAACCAAAAAAAGATAGATTAGCACATAAACGCAAAAAGCCCAGTATTTCTACTGAGCTTTCTGATTTTAAAATTGGCATCGTCTTACTCTCCCGGGCTTTAGACCAAGTACCA
>CALMND010000211.1 GCA_937868565.1 uncultured Bacteroidota bacterium
TGTTTTCGAGCTTTAATTTTTTTTAATAAAACGTTTATACTGGATTCTAGCTTGTGTTAGGGGTAGTAACTTTTATTGTTTGATCTTATCAAATCTCCACTTACCTTTCACTTTCCTAAACCAGTACTCGTCATATTTCATACTGCTGGGAGATGTGTTTTTGTAATAAAAGCTTCCCACTTCATTATTGTATCTTTTAGTATAATCTACAAATTCGATTACCACCACATTGTTGTCTTTATTGTTTTTATAATTTGAATAGTATTCTTCTCGAATAGGATGTCCGCATGAGAATATTTTTATTTGAGTGAGCTTTAGAGTTACTTGGTCATACCATTTTAGCGTATCATTTAATAAAATGGGTTTTCCCTTTTCCAACTTGCTAGCAGGATATGCCGATTTGCCGTTATTCGATTTTTGTTTAAAAACTTGAATTGGCGCGTCGCCATTGTTGTAATATGAATAATAGAAAAAATAAGAATTAGAACTGTCAATTGGATTGCCATTTACGTCTAGATACTGTTTCCAATAACCATGTTTCTTACCTTTTGAATTGTATTTATTTAGCGTGTCGATCTGAGACAACAGTGTCTTTGTCAGAAAGAGTACAATTAATATTAATCGTTTCATGTTGATTGTCGAGTTATTACCCCTAACGTTTTCGCGCTAAGCAACGGTTTGATTTGAAACTGTGTCCTGCCGAAACGCTATTAACAAAGATAAATGTTTAATGGACTTTTGCAAAGCGAAAATAACTGTCTTTCGCGGAGCGACCGCTTTTGCAAAAGCTTTGTTGTCACCCCTTTTTGCCAATAGGTGCTGTTATAGGTTGGCCACCACACACAGTTCACTTTGCTAAAGTGTCTTCTTAATAATATTTGCTAATATAAATTTTGTCTTGAGTGGTGTCGGCGTATATTTCTGTGTTATTTTTCCGTAGCTCTGGCATAGAAATTAATTCGCGTTTTTCCTTTTTTAAAAGCCCTAAACCGCTAGGTTGAAAAACACCATACGTCACCGTGTCAATTTTTAGTTTATTCTTTAAAATGAATGTGATAATGTCTGAGTGTGATAATTTAAAGCATCCATTATACCAATTTTCTTTTTTGCCGTCGTTGAATACTTCTTCTAATACATCATACTGGTCTGGGAAAACTATGGAGTCGTTTTGCATAATAGTAGCTATTATGAAGTCAGTTCGGCTAGGACACGAACTAGGAATATGAGAACACGCAGTTGTCAAAGCGAGTATTGAAATTATGTAGATAATTGTTTTCATTTTCGATGTTTTGGTGGCTTACCTATAACGTTTTCGCGGCTTGCTTCGGCCTTTTTGAAACCGTTGTCTACCGCAATGTTTAAATAAAGATACAAATGTTGCTAGGCAATTGCAAAGCAAAAATTAAAAAAGATTCTACCGCTTTTGCAATTGCTTTGTTGTCTGCTAGGCTGGAGCAAGCCGTGTGTTAGGTAGCGTTTTTTACTTTTATTTTCTTGCCACGTCCGCTATAAAACATTTGAAGTTTACCAACATTCTTGACGTGCGTTTTGTCTTCAATGCGTAAATACTTTACGCCTTTTTTTGTCCACGTATAACTGGAGTCACCTTTTGTGCGGTAGTTTTCTATAAAGTTTGCTTCAGATTTGATTTGTCCATTTGGGTAGTATTCACGCCACAAACCATAAACCTTGTCATTTTTATAATTAATTAATTGTTTAATTGCGCCCGATGTATAATAGCTTTTTAAGGTACCCGTTATAATCCACTTTCTATATGGCTCAACCGCTTCTATTCTTCCTTTCTTGTCAAAATATACAATGCTGTCTAGCACACCGAAACCGATGTATGATTTCCCGCTGTTAGCCGATAAGGGCTAAAAAAAAATCACTATAACTTAAAAGTCTAATAGTTTTTATAAATAGCTGATAATTAATTCTTTCTGGATTCAATATAGAGGCTATTCAATTTAGTAGTTTAAAGGCTAAACCAGGTATCCTTCATAAAGTAAAATCCAGTTTTGACATCAATTAAATTCCTGACAAGAATTAAATTATTTGTTGTCAAGAATATTTCGACAATGTAAATGAAATAAAAAAAGGGCACTAATTAAGTGCCCTTCTTGTTATCTTACTTTTTTTTAGGTTCATTTCCCCTGCGAGGCCCTGAAGGAACTCCTGGTTTTTTACTAGGATAATTAGGGTTGGGTTTTGGTGTAGGTTTTGGATTCGGTTTTGGTTGTGTTTTTGCCATTGTTTTAAATTTAAATGATTAACTAAGAGTATCAACGATCCGTTTAGAAATTACCGGAGGGAAAACGCTGCATGAACTCCATGCTTCCCAAGTAATTCCTATTTTCTCGAGGTTCATTTTTACATTTTCAGAAACAGTTTTATAGTTGGATTCTAAAATTGCAACTATTTGCTTTTTGTTAAGGACATACTTAGAGTCACTTCCCCATAGTTCAGTAAGTTCCGAGTATTCATTAGCTGTCAATGTTTTTTTAGACTTCCATTTTTCCGGCGGAATAACGCCTGGAAAATGCTGAACCCAGTTTTTCAGAGTCGGTCTAGACACCTTGTACTGTTTTGCTAGATCTTCCTTCTTTAACTTTTTAGCTTTTCCGAAGAGTATAGCTAATAGGAAAAGAAGTAAAATGAATAAAATAAAATCTTTCATAATGGTTTTTTTAATCCGAAGGTACAGTGAGTTTTTATTCTTAAACTAAACTATTCGCAATAGCGTTTTTAGTAAGTGTAACTAATTGATAATCATTTTGATTCTGAGCCAAGTCGTATAGCAAAGGGGTAATTCACATCATTCAGTCTAAAGGTTCTTGGATTTTGA
>CALMND010000212.1 GCA_937868565.1 uncultured Bacteroidota bacterium
ATATAATTTTTATGCCACAGACAAAAGCTCAAAATGCGGGCATAAATTTTTCTTATATCGACTCCAGTGCAAATCCAAAAGATGACTTTTATAATTTTTGTAATGGCAATTGGCAAAAAAATTTCCAACTCCCTGAAAGTGACGGCCGATATGGTAGCTTCAATGAAATTCGTGAAAATAATCTTAACAAAATACGAGGGATTTTAGACCAGGTGTCTAAAAACAAGCTAGCAGCCCAAAATACCGACGCTCAGCGCTTAAGGGATTTTTATAACACGGCGATGGATTCCGTTAAAGCCGATGAACTGCGATTCGCTCCAATTTCTGTTCAGATGGAACAAATTGACAGGATACAAACTTTAGATGAATTTATGGCGCTTAAATCAGACTTCGATTTTAACGGAATTAATCTTTTGTTTAAAGCAGAAGTTTCACCTAATCTAAAGAATAGTAAGAAAAACGTACTAACTATTTCACAATCCGGAATGGGTTTAGGAGACAGGGATTATTATTTCGAAAATCGGTTTGAAGAAATCCGTAAAGAATACAAATGGCATTTAATAACGCTCTTTACCTTAACTGGCACCCCCTATGATTCAGCCGTTGCCTACGTTGATTTAGTAGTCGAATTCGAGAGAAACATTGCCAATAAGTCTTTTACAAACGTTCAAAAACGTGACATTGAAAAAATGTATAACGCATACAACCCAAAAACACTGGCAAGTTTAACGCCAGAAATAAAATGGGCAGACTACTTTAAAAGTAAAAAAATAAAGCATCCCGACACCGTAATCGTTGGTATGACAGACTATCTAAAAGAGGTTAGTTGGCTTATTGCACGGGTTAGTTTACGTGATTTGAAATTGTATGCAAAAGCGCATTTATTAATGGAGTCGGCTCCCTATTTGTCAGCAAAATTTTTATACTGCCACTTTCGTTTTAGGAGTGAAGTGTTAAGTGGTGTTAAACAAATGAAACCAAGGTGGCAGCAGGTACAAACCACGATCAATCAAACATTAGGCGACATTGTTTCGCGAGAGTTCGTCAAAAAATATTTTAGTCCCGACGCTAAAATAAAAGTAAACAAATTAATTGACAACCTTATTTTGGCCTATCGCGAAAGGATTGCCAGCAGAACTTGGATGGGAGAAACAACTAAAAAAGAAGCCAATAGAAAATTAGATTTACTGATTCGCAAGGTAGGTTATCCTGCCGTTTGGAAAAACTACACTGGCCTTACGATCTCAACAGATAGTTATTGGGCTAACATGTGCCGGGTTAATCGTTTTCTTGTTCAGGATAATTTGAATGACCTTAAAAAACCGGTAGACCGTTTGAAATGGCAAATGACTCCTATAACCGTAAATGCATACTATGATCCAACAACCAACGAAATTACCTTTCCTGCAGCCATATTACAGCCCCCATTTTTTGATGCAACTGCCGATGATGCTGCAAATTACGGCACAATGGGTTCCATAATAGGGCATGAATTAACACATGGTTTCGATGATCAGGGTTCCCAGTTTAATGCTAATGGAAATATGAAAATGTGGTGGACGAAGGAGGACTTTAAGAACTTTAAAGATAAGACCCATAAAATTATCGAACAGTTTAATTCTTATATCGCAATCGACACATTAAGAGTAAATGGTGAGATGACGCAAGGTGAAAACATAGCAGACCTTGGCGGACTAACGATGTCGTATTACGCTTATAAAAAATCTTTAGGCACTGCAAAGTCTAAAATAATTGGAGGATTTACCGGCGAGCAACGATTTTTTATAGCCTGGGCACAAGGGTGGAAAGCCAAAGTGAGAGATGCAGAACTGAAGAGGCTATTGACGATTGATTATCATTCACCGGCATATTTCCGTGCATTCGCTCCTATAAGCAATATGAAGGAATTTTATGACGCATTTTATGTGAATCCCGAAAACAAAATGTTTGTACCAGAAAACAAACGGGTGGAGATTTGGTGATTCTTCCAAAAAAGATATTTTTAATTCTCCTCGCACCATTCCTAAATTATGCGCAACTAACTAAATTTGCCAACGAATGGAAAACGGATAAGGCCCTTAAAAATGGATCCATAGGTTTTTGCGTGATGGATGCAAAAAACTCTCAGGTACTCGTAGAATATAATTCCCACCAACTATTAATTCCTGCCAGTACTTTAAAAGTTGTCACAACGTCTGCTGCCTTAGGAATTTTAGGTGCTAATTTTCAATATTCCACTAAAATTTATTTTACGGGCGACTTTAATAAACAAAATGGTGTTTTAAACGGCAACATTATCATTGAAGGAAGTGGAGACCCTACTCTGCAGTCTGAGAATTTTGCGAAAGAAAGTATTACCGACAAGTGGGCTAAACTATTAAAAGAAAAAGGACTGAAAGAAATTAAAGGTAAAATTATAGGAGATGCCTCCGCTTTTGAAAGAAGTATTTCAGGTAATTGGATTTGGGCGGATATCAGCAATTATTTTGGTGCAGCGCCCTGTGGTTTATCGTATCTGGATAATAAATTTAAAATGCGTTACACTACCAAAGAAACAGGTAGCAAAGCAAAATTAACGGGAACCAATCCCGATTATTTATCCCTACCTTATCTGATACAATCGGATGTAACAGCAAAAGGAACCGAGGATGAGGCTTACGTGTATGGCGATCCTTTTTCTTTTCAAAAAGAAGTAAAAGGCACACTTCCGCCCAATAAAAGCAATTATGAAATAGAAGCTGCCCTACCCGACCCGGCGCTGCTATGCGCTGAAGCCTTGTATTCATCTTTGTTAACGGCGGGCATTGTTTGCAACAAAAAATCAATCGAATCCAATTATAAAAAACAAGATTCGATTAGTAGAAAACAATTGGTGTATACACATCTGTCTCCTGCTTTGGAAAAAATTATTTTTTATACCAATACCAAGAGCAACAACCATTATTGTGAAAGTATTTTATTGACGCTTGGTAAAGGCAAAATCCAATCGGGGATCGACGCTGTAAAAAAATATTGGGAAGCGCGTGGTTTAAACATGGATGAGATTTACATGACGGATGGCAGCGGCTTGTCAAGAGCCAATACAATTAGTACTTACTTTCAAACATCCCTTTTAAGCAAGGTTTTTCGAGACAGCAGTAATTATCAAGTCTTTAAGGCTTCGCTGCCATTAGCTGGCAAAAGCGGCAGCATGAGCAATATTGGAAAAGAAAGTTTTATTGAAAACAATATGCAGGCTAAAACAGGTTATATAAACAGAGCAAGGGGTTATTGCGGCTACTTAAAAACGAAGTCTGGTAAAGACCTGTGTTTTTCCGTTTTGTTTAACAACTACACCTGTAGTGCTCACGAAGCAAAACTCAAAATAGAAAAATTTTTGGTGGAATTGGGAGAGTTGTGAATTTTTGGTTTACCCGGGCGGTTTTTAGTCTTATTGGGGTTTTACAATTATCCTACTAAGATTTAGAAACTACCCAAATAACCACCAACTGCCAATAAAAGGATTAAAATTACCAGAGAGTAAAATTTTCCTTCGTAGTAATGGTTTGATTCAAGTGACTTTCTCATAGTTTTAAATTTTAATACCGGCTAATTACTTCAATAGTTCATTCTAAAATTAAGATTTTTATACAACACGTATTGCTTTTCATTTTTAAAGAACGGGGATTTTCTCAAGCCTTAAGTCAAAAATCTTTGGCAATTCTAGGTAATTTTCTCTCACCAGTCAAGAAAGCCAGTTGATGCCGAATTATATACTCAAAATTATATAAACTCTTTATTTACAGGGATTACAGAGCATTTTTTGCTTGTTTTGAGTACGACGATTTCGCCAAATTCTTTGGCAGATTTGCGGTTTTTATCGACAGAAATTCACAACACAACCGTATTTTGTCCATCTTGGCCCGATTGTTAAGATTTTCGCTGCCTATAGCTCTTAAAAAGACTGCGACTTTCATAGATGCTATAAGCCAGGATGAAATATAAAAACAGTCGGGTGATACCAACGCGTCTTTGCATTACTAAACTATTTTATACTCCAAGTTGAAATACGTAACTTCGAAGTAAATATTTTAACAATGAATATCCTGATAAAAAATGCAACGCTAGTAAATGAGGGCGAAATAGGAAATTTTGATGTTTTAATTGAAGACCGATTGATTACCAAAATTGACAGAAATATAGAGAATACAGTTAATGCCAAAGAATTTAACGCGGAGGGCTTGCATTTATTACCGGGTGTCATCGACGATCAGGTTCACTTCAGAGAACCCGGATTAATGCTGAAAGGCGAAATCTATACTGAAGCAAAAGCCGCCGTTGCTGGCGGAGTTACTTCATATATGGAAATGCCTAACACCAACCCACAAACAACTAATTTAACTGAACTCGAAAAAAAGTACTTACGTGCTTCTGCTTGCTCTTTGGCCAACTATTCATTTTTTATGGGTGGCACTAATCACAACCTCGAAGAAACCTTAAAAGTAGATTATTCTAAAGTTTGCGGACTTAAAATATTCATGGGTTCATCAACCGGCGATATGTTGGTTGACCACCAAGAAGTATTGGAAGGCTTTTTCTCAAGAGTAAATTGTTTGATTGCCACGCATTGTGAGTACGACCCACTCATTAAAGAAAATCAAAAACGCATTATAGAAGAGTACGGCGAAGATATTCCCGCCTACTTCCATCCTATTATCCGTAGTGAAGAAGCTTGTTATGAATCTTCTTCCATGGCTGTGTCGCTTGCAAAAAAACACAATACACGTTTACATGTCCTTCATATTTCAACTGCGAAAGAACTTGCACTGTTCAGCAATAAAATTCCTTTAAAAGAAACACGTATTACTGCCGAAGCCTGCATCCATCATCTTTGGTTTAGTGAAGACGATTACAAAACCAAGGGTAACTTCATCAAATGGAATCCTTCCATAAAAACAACTTACGACCGTGCCAAGATTTTTGAAGCGGTTCTTAATGACACGATTGATGTGATTGCCACAGATCATGCACCCCATAAAAAAAAAAAAAAAAACCAATCCTACCTGACAGCTCCAAGTGGCGGGCCATTAGTGCAACATGGTTTATTAGCTATGTTGGATTTTTATCACGACAAAAAAATATCGCTAGATAAAATTGCACAAAAAATGAGTCACCATGTAGCCGACCTTTTCAGGATTGAGAACAGGGGATACATACGCGAAGGTTATTTTGCGGATTTAGTCTTGGTGAACCTTAATAAACCTACTACAGTTTCAAAACAAAACCTTTTATACAAATGTGGTTGGAGTCCTTTTGAAGGACATACATTTAAGAGCAGCATAGAGAAAACTTTTGTGAGTGGCCATTTGGTGTACGATAACGGCGTTTTCGATGAGTCGAAGTTTGGCAGCCGTTTAAGCTTTAATCTTTGAAATGGACACTATGCCTCCCAAACACATACTGGAGAATATTATTTGTATTGCAAAAAAAGCAGGTCATTTCATTAGAGATGAAAGAGAAAATTTCCAGTACGCTCAGGTTGAAATAAAAGGGCTCAACGATTTGGTAAGCTATGTCGATAAAAAGGCCGAACAATTGATTGTGGCTGAACTTTCCCTAGTTCTGCCTCAGTCCGGATTTATCGTCGAAGAAAATACTGTTTCCTCGAAAAAAGAATATAACTGGATTGTGGATCCACTTGACGGCACAACGAATTTCGTTCATGGCATTCCTTGCTACGCCGTGAGCATAGCCCTCGAACGGAATGGAGAAATAATTGCCGGTGTAGTTTACGAGATTGGCCGCGATGAGTGCTTTTACGCTGAAAAAAATAGCGGCGCCTTTTTAAACGGAAAAGAAATCAAGGTGTCGGAAAGAAAAAATTTATCTGAGTCACTCATCGCAACAGGTTTTCCCATCTATAACTTCGATAGAATAGATAGTTATTTTGAAACACTCAATTATTTGATGAGAAACACACATGGGGTGCGTCGTATAGGCGCTGCTGCTGCTGATCTTTGTTATCTGGCCTGCGGTAGAGTAGATGCTTTTTTTGAATACAACCTGAATCCTTGGGATGTAGCCGCAGGGGCACTCATCGCAAAGGAAGCTGGAGGAATGGTTTACGATTTTTCCGGAAAAGATAATTGGTTGTTTGGCAAGGAAATTTGTGTTACCAATGCGTTTTTACAACAAGAGTTTGGCGAAGTAATTAAAAGATTCTTTTAATTTTTACTCAAAATCATCATCGCCCATTCCGCTTCATTCTTCGAGCTAAAGAATGAAAACCCATTTTGTTCCGATGTTACTTTCAGTTCATCAAGATCTGTTGTAAAAAATCCGCTCAAAAATAAAATGCCGTTCTCATTTAGTTTCTGAGCATAAACTGGAATTTGAGCCTTTAAAATGTTCTTATTAATGTTAGCCAAAATAATGTCGAAAGGGGATTCATTCATTAATTCGGCAAGGTCTCCTTTTTTTATGCTAATTTCAGGAAAACCATTGCTAGCGCAATTTTCAACGGCATTTTCCACACTCCAGGCATCAATATCTATGCCTGTTGCTTCTTTTGCTCCCAGCATTTTTGCGAGAATGGCCAAAATACCAGTACCGCAACCCATATCCAACACTTTTTTATTTTTAAAGTTTGTTTCGAACATTTGACGGCACATAAGTCTGGTGGTTTGATGGTGCCCCGTACCAAAACTCATTTTGGGCATAATTACTATTTCGTGTTTTACCAAGGTATTTTTTGGATGGAAGGGTGCCCGAATGCAAAGCAAATTCTCTACCAAAACGGGTTCAAAGTTTTTTTCCCATTCCGAGTTCCAGTTTACGAGAGGGATTTTTTCAATTTGATACGTAAAAGAAAAATCATCGAATTTAAATTCCTCTAAATCTACTTTATCAATAAACGCTTCCTGAATATAAGCCGAAAAACCAGTTTTATTGGAATCAAAACTTTCAAAACCGAAATCCGAAATAAGCGCCATTAAAATTTCAGAACCCGGTTGTGGAGGAGTAACTGTAAAATGGTAGGCGGTATAATCCATCAGAAAGATTGAGCTATTTTACAAAAATCTTCTGCCTTTAAGCTGGCTCCGCCAATGAGGCCGCCATCCACATCCATACAAGCAAATAATTCCGCTGCATTTTGAGCATTGCAACTTCCTCCGTAAAGGATAACCGTGCTAGCTGCGACTTCTTTGGAAAATAACTGAGAAATTTTATTGCGAACAAAGGCATGCATTTCTTGTGCTTGCTGGGGTGTTGCCGTTTCACCTGTACCTATTGCCCAAACAGGTTCATAGGCTAAGATCAGGTTCTCCGTTTTTCCTTTTGGAAAATCATGCAAAACTCCCTGCAATTGCGCTTCTACAGTAACAAAATGCTGATTGTTTTTTCGCTCAGTTAATTTTTCTCCAAAACAAAAAATAATTTTTAAGTTTTGTGCGAGCGCCTGATTTATTTTTGCTTTCAGGACTTCAGTATTCTCATCAAAATAGGCTCTGCGCTCACTGTGACCAATTAATACATATTTACATCCTACAGAATGAATCATCTCCGCCGATACTTCACCAGTATAAGCTCCTTTCATATGTTGACTGCAATTTTGAGCCCCTATAAAAAAATTCGTTTCGTTTTTTAAAATATCACCTACCTCTTTTAAAAATGGAAAGGGCGGAAATACTATCCGTTCCACTTCAGAATTTTCCTTTTGATTCTTAAGAATGCTTTTAACAACACTCAAGGCCTCATCAAGATTGGTATTCATCTTCCAATTACCGGCAACTATTTTTTTTCTACTCATGCTATTTTATTCTCACTCGTGGGTCTAAAACTCCGTAAATAATGTCTACAAATATATTTATTACAACAAATATGGAAGCAAAAATTAAAGTTGCGCCCATCACTACAGGAAGGTCGTTATTGCTAAGAGCTTCTACTACTTCGTTGCCAATGCCCTTCCAACTGAATATTTTTTCCACAAACACCGCTCCGGCCATTAAACTTGCAAACCATCCCGAAATAGCCGTGACAACTGGATTGAGCGCGTTTTTTAGGGCGTGTTTAACAACCACTTTACCAAAGGAAAGTCCCTTGGCTTTAGCCGTGCGGATATAATCCTGTGACAAAACATCGAGTAAAGAACTGCGTGTAAGTTGAATAACAATACTTAATGGCCGCACACCTAAAGTGACAGCTGGTAAAATAAGATTCTTCAACTTCAGTTCCTCACCATTCCAAACATCAATTTCATATAAACTTCCGGAAGGGCTCAGTCCGGTGTAACTAGTGAGCACGTAACCAAAAAGCCAAGCCACCATTAGCCCAACTAAAAAGGAAGGTGCACTCATTCCAAAAACTGTGGCAAAAACAAAAATACTCTTATCGAGAAGTGAATTTTTATTTATTGCTGTAACGACACCTAAAAAAATTCCTATCAGTGAGGCTATGAGTATGGCGGTAAAGGCCAGCACTGCGGTTTCAGGGAGGGTTTGTTTAATAATATCGGCTACATCTCTGCGGGTTATATAGCTCCTTCTTAAATAAGGAAATTTAAGAACACAGGTGTAGTTCTCACCGAGATTAAAAAGTGGAAACCAACTATACTTTTGCGAATTAAGATACCAAAAACTGAGTTCGCTTTTTTGATTGTGAACCGAAATGGGCGAAAGGTCGTTTAAATAATTAAAATACTGTTTCACAAGGGGCTGATCAGTGCCCAGATCACGGTGAATGGCATCCACGGCATCTTTATTGGCTCTTTCCCCAAGCATAAGTAAAGCAGGGTCACCAGGAAGTACATTAAACAGAAAGAAAATAGCAGTAATTACTCCCCAGAGCACCACAACACCGTAAAAGAATTTTTTAATAATAAATCGAAGCACGAATCCAATAGTGTGGCACTAAGTTAATTATTTATATGAATCTACGACTTTATTGCTGAGTCAAATGCCATTTGTTTTTAAGGCCGCTGAAGTTAAACTGTTATTGAACCGCCCATCCAGTTAGAGCAACATCTCTTCTAAAAAGACTACCTTGGTTCGAAAATAAAATGTAATTTACAATGCTTATTTTACCAAAAAAAGTGTAATAATTTTAGTGTTTTTACGTTTTTAAAGTGTGGCTTTTAATAGATTAACCGGTTTTGACTCCTGAGAACTAATTTAAATAGCTTGATACTCATTCTCTGCTGCCTTTTGGGTAACCTCAAATCTCAAAAAGTTGGACTGGTTCTTAGTGGCGGTGGAGCAAGCGGACTTTGTCACATTGGTGTCATTAAAGCTCTTGAAGAAAACAAAATTCCTATCGATTATATTTGTGGTACCTCCATTGGCGGGTTAATCGGTGCTTATTACGCCATCGGCTACTCCCCGGCTCAAATTGAAGAAATGGTTAGTACTTATTTTTTTCAAAGTATTACGCGGGGCGAATTACCCGTTAAATATGAGTATATGGTTAAAAAGCGGGAAGATTTTGCTTCCTGGTTAACCTTAAAATATAACTTTAAGAATAATTATCTAAAAAATCTTCCCACTAATTTAATTAACTCCATCCCCATTGACTATTACCTGATGGAAACATTTTCGCGCGCCTCTAACAAAGTTTCCAATAATTTCGATAGTCTATTCGTTCCCTTCCGTTGCGTTGCCGCTGATATTGAGAACAAACAATCCGTAGCGTTTAGAAGTGGGGATTTGCCTAGCGCGGTGAGAGCAAGCATGACATACCCATTTTACATGAGGCCAATTTCAATCGATGGTAAATTACTATTTGACGGAGGCCTTTATAACAATTTTCCATCAGATATTATGCAGCAGGACTTTAATCCCGACTATATTATTGGTTCGAACGTGGCAGAAAAAAATCCTAAACCTGATGACGAAAATTTATATTTACAATTGAGAACCTTGTTAACCAGCAGTACTAATTTTAATTCT
>CALMND010000213.1 GCA_937868565.1 uncultured Bacteroidota bacterium
TTAAAGAATCCAAAGCGGATGTTGCTTCATCAAAAATTAGCAATCTGGGGCTTCGCAATAGTGCTCTGGCAATTGAAAGGCGTTGTTTTTCGCCACCACTTAATTTTATTCCACCTTCACCTATAGTGGTGTTAATTCCGTTAGAAGTACGTTTAAGTAAATTATCACAAGCCGCTTTTTTAAGCACGTTGAATATTTCTTCATCACTTGCATCGGGCTTTACAAATAGAAGATTTTCTTTAATAGTTCCACTAAATAGTTGTGAATCCTGCGAAACAAGACCTAACTGTCTGCGTAATTCCGTTAAATTAATCTTCGTGGATTCGATATTATTGTATAATACCTGACCTATATTTGGCTTATACAAGCCTAATAAAAGTTTTACCAGGGTGGTTTTACCACTACCGCTTGGGCCCACAAAGGCAATGGTTTCACCGGCATTCATTTTAATAGTAACATTTTTAACTGCATAACCATTTGATGTGCTATGCCCAAATGACACTTCATTAAATGAAACTTCGTTGATAGATCCAAGTTTTGACGGTTTTTCCGGAACTTCTTCCGATTTTGAATTTATGAGTTTGGAAAAGTTATCCATGCTTACTTTGGTTTCATTAAAAACGGCAATCACATTTCCTAATTCCTGAAGCGGATTAAAAACAAAAAACGAAAAGAACATGAGTGTAATCAAATCCCCAATTTTAATTACTCCGTTAAAAACAAAACAGTAAAGGGCAAAAATAAGTCCGGTTCTCACTAAATGAACAGTAGTTCCCTGGATGAAACTTAGCGAACGTATAAAGCGGACTTTTTTAAGTTCAAGACCGAGAATTTTTAAGGTAGTCGTGTTTAAACGTTTTTCTTCCTGTTCAATAAGTCCAAGACTTTTAACTAACTCTATATTTCTCAACGATTCGGTTGTAGCTCCCGCAAGTGCGGTTGTTTCACCAAGTATTTGTTTTGAAATTGTTTTGATTTTTTTTCCTAAAAAGGAGCTGATACTCGCAATTATCGGCACGGTAGCTAAGTAAAGTGGCCCAAGTAACCAATGTATACTTATCGCATATATGAACACAAAAATTACACCTATAATAGACTGAAAAATAAGGGAGATAAATAAATTGACAAACTTCTCTGTGTCTGATTTTACTTTTTGAAGTTTGCCAAGCGTTTCACCACTACGCTGATCTTCGAAATCTTTGTATGGAAGCGAAAGCGCTTTTTTGATACCGTCCGTGTACATTTGTGCTCCGGTGCGCTGGATGATTATGTTGGTAAAATAATCTTGAAAATTCTTAGCAATACGCGACATCATAGCCGCCCCAATAGAAAGTCCAAGAAAAAAGAGAAGGTTGCCTGTAAAATCTGAAAGAGTATCGCCAAGGTGCCAATATCTTCCAGCGCCATCTTCCGTATGAGGGGCACTAAATTTGTTAATGAGTTTACCTGTAATAATTGAGTCGCAGAGAGAAAAACACTGGTTAATGGCAGCGAGAACCAGAGCTAGTATGAGTAACCTTTTATGTTGCTTTAAGTACTGAAGAAGTATTTTCATTTATGAGTAAAAAAATCGAAGGCACAAATGTAGGGTTTTTGTTTTGCCCTGCCCTTTTAACAGAGTAGACTTCTGTTAAATTATACTATGTTTTTTTAATTTAAATACCCGTCATAAATTAGTGACGGGTATTTAAAAATTCAAATAAATTATTTGCTTTTTAGCGCCAAAGGCTCAAGATACCCATCGCAATGGCCATACGCAGGAACCAATACCCTACATGTACAATGAACCAACCCCAGCTTCTTTTTTCATATAACATCGGTGTTCCAATTACCGGTATCATTATCATGAGCGTCAAAGCAACTGCATGGGCTATTCCATGTTGAAAGGTATGATATTTAACGTCTTCCTGGCCAGGACCAAGTACATTAACGCAGAGAAACATCGTAAAAAGTAGTGTATAAAGAATAGTCAGGCCATAGGTCATACCAGGATTACTGGGTTTCATGTCTTCTATATTAATGCCATTTGCTTTCGCCCACATTTTACCCATTACCGAGGGGTGAAACCAGATGAAACCAACAATCATTTGTGCTACAACGGCAACTGCGTAGGCTGCCCAATTCATGTTTTCCATATTTTTTGTTTTTGTTTTTTTGTTTGGTTTAAATTTAAAATTAAAATTTTTGCTTCCAAATGGTGTTTTTCAACAATTCAAAATTTTTGATAGTTTTTGACCAATACCAACATTAGTAAGACGAAAATTAATGATAGTCGATGAAGTAATTTATTCATTGTTTTAGAGTATCGCATTTCTAGATTTTTATCTTTGCTAATAGTTTACATCGCTAGTGTTCAAGTACTTTTTCTTTAGAAGTAATGATTTCAGAGAAACATTTTAGACAGTTATTCATTGTATTTACACGTTAATGGCTGGTATATTGACGAACGAATTATTGCTATTTGGACAGTTTTGAAATTAAATTTTCGGATTTTTTAAGGTTTTAATACAACTTACTACGATGGATCTAATAAAAACCGGTAAAATCATTCATTGGTTTTGGAACAAAACTGGAAGTTATAGGGTAACATATTATGTACAAGTACATAAAAATATCTTTCAATAAAATGAACAGTTTGTGTTTTAGTTTTGTTTGAGAATAAATTATAACTTTCTGTTATGTGTTACCGAATCACAGAAACATGGCCTGCCAGGCTATGGCTTTTTCCAAGTATATCTGTAACCTGTGCTTTCCACGTGTACACGTCCTCTTTTATTTGATCTTCGCCTACGCGCGTCGACCCATCCCAGGTGTTAAGGATATCAGTTGTTTTAAAAACCAATCTGCCCCATCGGTCGTATATCTGCATCGCAAATTTAATAATACCAACACCCTTGGCCTGGAAATTATCGTTGGTTCCGTCTCCGTTTGGGGTAAACACGTTAGGAATATATATAACAAAAGCTGGTTTAATTTCAAGTACCTGAAAAATTGTGTCCGCACAACCATTCTGATTTTTGACAATCTGCACTATCATTGGTTTTGTTTTGCCATCTAGTTTCTTAAATTGGTGAGTAAAATCCTTAGTTGAATAATTGCTGCCGTCACTTACGTAATATTTCACACTTGCTGCGTCAGCTGAAGTATTTGTGATTTCTGCTATAGGCTCTTCTTCGTCGATTTCCGGCGGTTCCATTTTAAAACCCGCTATTGGCGTCTTGTAAACAGTTACGTAATTAGGATGACTCAAAATTGTTTTACAACCACTGTCACTTGTAACGGTAAAGGTGAGGTTGTATATACCTGAGTTAAAA
>CALMND010000214.1 GCA_937868565.1 uncultured Bacteroidota bacterium
GTAAATTTACTCCTGTTGATATGAGATTATTTTTAGAATCATTAATTGTTAAACCCGTTCCTTCATTCATTTTATAATAGGCAAGTAGATTGGCGTAAAAAGGATGTGTAGCGTCAATCGATTTGTTCATCCAATTTTGTATGTCCGTTATCGTTAATTCTTTATTCCAAATTGTCAGCTCGTTTATCTTTCCTTTATAGTTATTTAAAAAGTCCTTGTCCTTTCCAAGTATCAAACCCAGAATGGATATAGTCTTTGTATAGCCCGTCCCTGAGTGCCACAAAGTGCCATTTAGGTATATTTTCATATCACCGGTTACTGCGTTTTTTGTGAATGTCCAGTGATTCCATTGCCCACCTTGATCGGCGGCAGCGGATAATTTATTAATACGGTCAAAATTGCCGCCAACATTTCCGCAATCAAAATAAATATTATTATCACTCCAGGGCAAGTGAAGGTTAAAACTTCGCTGATTGGGGTTTGTGCCGTAACCATAAAGTAAAGAGGTGTTGCTTGGCATCAAAGCGGAATTACCAAAAGCCCAAAAGGATACGGTGATTTCATTATTAATACTTCCCAGCATCGCAGTATTTAAAGTTGCATGGCCTAAGGCCGACAAGTCTAACGCATAATTATTTTTTGCATACAGGGCCATATTTGATGCGGTTATAGCTCCATTAAAAATAACCGGGTTGGTTGGATTTGTATTTGTGAAGGAAAATTCAAACAACAAATTACTGGAGCCATTCCAAACGAAAGGTGTATAAAATTGTATTCTGTTGTTACCCGCAGTAAAAGAATAGTTTCGATTGTAAACATTTGTAAAACCAGTTATGGTAACCGAAGCCGAGTTTAAAGTCGCCAAAGTGGTTTGCTGAACGCCCACCTTTAAAAAATTAACACCTCCACCGGCATTTGCCACGTTAAGTATGAGACCGTCTATGTTCCCAGCGGTAATACCTGCCGATATTAATTCAGCGGCTGTATACAGTACTTGTGATTTACCTGATTTTTCATTTGACTTAAGCAGATTGGTCGCTGGATTAACTCCAGTTCCTAATGTATATTGCGTCTCGCTAATTATGTTATTAACGGCAACGTTAGTTTGATTGAAATTGTAATAATCGTATGGTGTTTGGTTTGTGTAATTAAAATTGGTCCCAGAGAAATTTGAGATGACATACTTAGGTTGGGTGTTTAACGCATCTTCTATCTTGCTGGAATCAACAAGATAAGTATTACATGAATAATCCCACTCTCCACAACCCTGATTCGGAAAAGTCTGGTTAGAAATAAGTGCGTTTTTGCAACGCATGTTATATTTTAGAATTATTTTTTCGTACGTAAAATTATTACCCGGAAAGTTAAGCATCGTGTCTCTCGTTGTGCTTCCATAT
>CALMND010000215.1 GCA_937868565.1 uncultured Bacteroidota bacterium
CGTTTCTGGTTAAATCGGCAACTCCTGTTTTATTTCTTAAATCATATTCCACTTTAGCGTGACCATAGCCGGAAAGTACAGTTGGCGCTGTTTTTGGAGTTAGACCCGCGTTTAAGGAATCTTCTCTGGTGATTACCTGTGCGGTAATTAATTGCGATTGAAGAATGGTCAGAAATACTGTAACTCGTATTGTTTTTTTCATTTAGTACAATTTAATGCACAAATTTCTTATTTAGATTAATTATAAACAATACCGCAAAAATGGTAACTGTGTAATTGGATTCAAGAGGTTAAATTAATAACGCTGATTACTCAGTTCGATGATTAACGAAACATATGCAATCATCTGGCCTTCAGAATGACCATGCGGTTACTAGTGCATCGCATCGTCACAACCACGGAAGGGACAATTAAGCAGTCCCCGGGCTGCTGCCATTATCACACACATTCCTTCTTTCAGTCGGTATGGCAGCTCCTAGTGCTTACACAGAATGAGAGCCGTTGAAGCCGAAATCACCTACTCCAGTTTTTTACTGGTTACATAGTAGTTTTCGTTGACAACTATGGTTTCTTGGGTGTATGAGAGTTTTTTCCATTTTGTTTTTGGAGAAATCTTAACGGAAACATTATTAACTGTAATTCCACAAGGCATGTTAAAACCTTTTACGCAATTAGTCCAACGAAACCTTAGTTTATTTTTCTTGATCTTATATTCTAAAACGGGAATTTGATTGGTACGCAAATATTGGTCAAACATTTTTTGAATATCTAATTTCAAAAAAGAAATTAAATACTGTTCAATCTGTTTAGACGTAACTGTTTTGTGCCAGAAGGTTTTATTCAATCCACGCAATGCTTCCTTCCACAAACTATCGTTATCAACAATTTGCCTTAGTGTATGCAACATATTAGAACCCTTGTAATATAAATCCAGCGAGCCGCCAGAGTTCACATGGTAATCGCTTATAATTGGCTTGTCGTTCAAAATTGCTTTTCGCGTGCCAATCACATATTCGGCGCCGGCCTTTTTTCCATATAAATATTCTACATACAAATTTTCAGAATAGGCTGTGAAACTCTCGTGTATCCAATTATCTGCCACATCAGCTGCGGAAATATTATTACCGAACCATTCGTGTCCTGATTCGTGCACAATGATAAAATCCCATTTAAGCCCCCAACCGGTATTTGACAAATCTTTACCGTTATATCCGTTTTGATAATCATTACCATAGGCAATGGCACTCTGATGCTCCATTCCCAGAAAAGGTGCTTCCACTAATTTGTATCCATCTTCATAAAAAGGGTATTTTCCAAACCAATTCTCAAAACAACGTAACATGGGTTTTACTTGTAGAAAGTGATTTTGAGCTTTTCCTGCATTTTCTGCCAACACCCAATAATTAAGGTTTAAGGTTCCTCCTAAGCCATTTAACGTGTCTTTAAGATTAGCATACTTGCCAATATATGGAATGATATTATAATTATTAATTGGATTAAGAACCGTCCAACTAAACGTAATTTGGTCTTGTCCTTTCAGATCTATCATTTTTAAATTTCCATTGGAAACAGCCACCAGTTCGCGAGGAACGGTAAAATGAACCGAACAGCTATCGACCTCATCCTGCATATGATCTTTGTTTGGAAACCAAACGCCTGCTGACATTCCCTGGCATGCAATAGAAATCCAAGGCTGATTATTTTTATCTTTTGCCCAAATGATACCACCATCCCAGGGTGGATTTTTCGCTACGCGCGGTTTACCGTGAAAATAAACGGTAATTCCTTTCTGTAAATTTACAGTCTGTTCAGATTCCAGATTTACGAAAAAGGCATTTCCGTCCCTCCTCCAATCACATTTTTTCCAGTCCTGGAAAATGCTATCAATTTGCATGGGTTGCATCAAATCAATCTGCATCACCTTTTGTGACTTCAGTATTTTGTAACGAATGGTATTGTAACCGGCGATACTGCTATCCTCAGTATTAAAAGTTACATGCAAATTATAATGTAATAAATCCCACCAGGAGCGTTCTTTAGAGTATGTTCCTTTTAAAGTATCAGCGTGAGTGTAAACAGGTTTTTGGGCTTTGATATTCACATAAACACAAACAGTAATCAGAGTGGTTACAATTATTTTCTTGTTAAAATTCATCATGCAAAAATACGTGGAATTTATATAAGAAAATAAAAGAAATTTATTTGCAATCTAGCTTTCGAAATATTCTTATAAGCTGCTATTTGGATTCACGTCTAACTAATCATGCGACCCAGTTAAAAGAGCCTGTGAAATGGTCATAAAATCCAAACCTGCATTTGTACCAAAGAACCATTTTGAGTTTTGGCTTTGAGTGAAAAAATTTAATGCTGAAAACAGAAAAAGGAGAAAGTAATTATGCTTTA
>CALMND010000216.1 GCA_937868565.1 uncultured Bacteroidota bacterium
AAATGTATCGCGGATTGATTTAAGTTTAATATTAAATAAGCTGAATTTAACTGTAGTAGATAATAAAATAGTTCAAATTTGGGGTTTTTGTGGAAATGCCCGAACGGTTAAAACGACTAAGGATGTTCCAAGTTATTTTAAAGGAACTTTAATGATTGAGCACTCTTTGCAATATGGTATTTCTTATGGCATTTATAATAATGAAGTGCCAGTTTATTTTAATGATAAAAGTGGTTGGGTGTGTTTAGGGAATATAGATAGCACCGGAGAAGCTGTTGAATTTATTACTAATTGTGTTGCCGTTGTGAATGATGAGAAACTTGATGCTCTTTGGCTTAAGCCTAAATGGGAATAAAATGAGGCTTAGTTAAATTAAATAAATATGCTATTAAAATAATAAGAAAATGAAAAAAATCATCATCCTATTCATTTTATCCTTCTATTGGATAAATTATAAGTCGCAAAATGTGGGGCATAATTACGATTTGGCGGGCAATCGTATTCAAAGAGTTTTGGGGGTTACGGCTGCAAACCGAGCCAGTCATAACGATAGTACTACTGCACCTTACGAACCAACTATGAAGTTGGCTATGGATTATGGTGTGAGTGTTTTTCCTAATCCGGCCTCCACACATATTAACGTGGTAAGCAATAAAATACCCGATGGAGAAACTGCCACATTGATTTTATACGACAATTTGGGTAAAATGCTTTTAACAATTAAAAATGTAAAACAACAAGAAGAGATTCCATTAAGTGGATACAAAGCAGGTATATATAATATTGCTTTAATTATATCTGATAAGGATAAATTGTATTATAAAATTATTAAAGAGTATTAATGCAATTGTATAATTGAAATATATCCCCCCACCCCTAAGCGTAGTGGAAACAATGATGCCATAGAAGTGGAATCGCATGGCAGAAACCAATGCAAGTCTCTATCGCAATTCTTTAGCCCAGATTCTTATCAATAGCCTATTGCATATTCTCTCCTGATTCAAGCTCAGTTGGAGGTCTTAGCGTTGGAATGACAATAAATCGTATTTACCTATCGTCTTTCATTGTGCTAATGACTTCGTGTCCTAAACTGGTTTTCCAAAAAACACAAGTTAAAAACACAATAAATTTTCGCTAATTTTATAGAGTGTCGTTTGGAACGACGAACATTTGTTAATCACAGACTTCACGGGAATGGGTCGCAAAAATTTATAATGCCGTTGTAACCCTATTGAAATCGAATGAATATTAGTGACCTTTTGTAACTTTTCTTGTTGATGGAAGGCCTCGTTCTTGAATACGATTTGTTTATTAATAAGGCTTTCAACGTTTTGATAGTAAACAATGGATTATTATTTGTAAGTTAATTCCTAATGTGTACTTTAATGCTTCTTTAAATTCATTTAAAACTTCAAAGATGAAAACAACTTTACCCCTAAAAAAAATCACATGCACGCTTATTGTTTTTCTAACAATGTGTGGTCGCAGTTTTATCGCACAGAGCCTTGTTACACAGACTTTTTCCTATACCGGTAGTATACAGAACTTTACAATTCCCTCGTGTGTTTCAACGATGACAATTGAAACCAGAGGCGCGCAGGGAGGTTCCGGTGGGGGCTTTGGCGCCAGAATGATAGGAACCTTTACCGTTGCTGCAGGGCAAGTTTTAAAAATATTGGTTGGGCAAGCGGGCGGCGTGGCACCTAACGCAGTTGGAAATGGTGGAGGGGGTGGTTCTTTTGTAACTTTACTTAATAACACACCTTTATGCATAGCCGGCGGCGGTGGTGGCACTGCCCATAATTCAAGTAATGGTGGTTATGCCTTGATTGGTGGTACCACTGCACAAGCTGGGCAGATAGGTCAATTTTTAGGAGCGGGCAATGGAGGCTCCCCGGGCAACGGAGGTTTTGAAAGTTATTCAACGGGTAATATTCCTAACGGAGGAGGAGGTGGTGGGTTGTTGACCAACGGAGGAACAGCAGGTGCTGCTCAGGGAGGATTAGCCTTTGTGAACGGAGGTGCTGGTGGTCCAACAACCGGTGGTTTTGGCGGCGGCGGCGGCTCAAATCTTTTTATCTACGGCTGCGGGAGCAGTCCACATGGCGGTAGTGGGGGAGGCGGTTATTCTGGCGGCGGTGCAGGGGGTGCAAATTGCAATGGCGCCGGTGGGGGCGGCGGTTCTTTTAATTCTGGCACTAATCAGTCGAATACGGCTAGTTTTCAATCAGGAGACGGTCTTGTTGTATTAACTTATGGATTTAACGGTAACGGGGTTGCCGCAAGCGCAGTACCTTCAGTAATTTGCAATGGCTCAGCAGCTATTTTAACAGCCAGTGGTATGACAAGTTATACTTGGAGCAATGGTTCCAATTCAAGTAGTATTTCAGTTAGCCCAAATATCACTACCAGCTATACGGTTGCGGGCACCAATTCTGTAGGATGTATTTCGAGTCAGGTGATTACTTTAACAGTTAGTA
>CALMND010000217.1 GCA_937868565.1 uncultured Bacteroidota bacterium
CAATAATAAACTGGAGATGCTCTGGACTGTTGTTCCGGCCGTCGCTTTAACCTTCATTATTATTTTCGGTTTAAAGTATTGGAACGAAATTATGGCTGATGCTACCAGCGAGAATAAAGTGATAGTTGAGCTCTATGCCAAGCAATTTGATTGGACTGCACGTTATACTGGCCATGATGGAAAATTGGGCGAAACGGATTTCAGACAAATTAGCGGAAGTAATTCAGTAGGGATGGACACCTCTGATGTTGCTGGCTATGATGATATTCTTGTTAAAAATGAATTCCATATTCCGAAAGGTAGAGAAATTGAATTGCGTATGCGGAGCCGTGATGTTTTGCACAGCGCCTACTTACCGCATTTCAGAGCACAAATGAACTGTGTACCTGGAATGGTTACCTACTTTAAATTTGTACCCACCAAAACAACCGCCGAAATGCGTAAAGATCCCTACGTTATTCAAATGATGGCAGGGATTAATAAACAGAGAGCTTTAGAGAATAAGGAACCGGTTGAATTTGATTACCTGTTATTGTGTAATAAAATTTGCGGAGCGTCGCATTACAATATGCAGATGAATATAGTGGTAGATACTGAAGCCGATTATCTGGCTTGGATTAATAAACAGAAAGCGGTTAAAACTGTTGCTGAAAAAAAGTAATAATAAAATATTTTAAATAGAAAAAATATGTCCAGTTCAACAAACAAAGCATTAGAAAAGGAACACATGGTTCACCATGATCATGTTCACGATCACGATGACCACGAAGAAAGTTTTGTGAGTAAATACATTTTCAGTATGGATCACAAAGTGATTTCTCGTCAGTTTTTAATTACTGCGGTAATCATGGCGGTTGTGGCAATGACCATGTCGATAATTTTTCGTTTGCAATTGGCATGGCCAGGCGAAAAGTTTGGGTTTATTAATGCTATGTTGGGAGACAAATGGGGTAAAGACGGGATTCTAGACCCTAATATGTACCTGGCTCTGGTAACTATACACGGAACTATCATGGTGTTTTTTGTATTGACAGGGGGGTTGAGTGGTACCTTTAGTAATTTACTTATTCCTTATCAGATTGGTGCGCGGGATATGGCTTCTGGATTTTTAAATATGCTGTCCTATTGGTTTTTCTTTGCATCTAGTGTAATCATGCTTGTTTCCTGTTTTATAAACGACGGGCCGGCTTCTGCGGGTTGGACGATTTATCCGCCACTTTCAGCGTTGCCTGAAGCAATTCCGGGTTCTAAATTAGGAATGACATTATGGTTAGTTTCTATGGCCATATTTATTATTTCTTCTTTGTTAGGCAGTTTGAACTACATTATCACGGTGATAAATCTTCGTGCAAGAGGGATGAAAATGACTCGCATGCCTTTAACAATTTGGGCTTTCCTAGTTACTGCAATTCTCGGTGTACTTTCTTTCCCGGTGTTATTCTCTTGCGCCTTGTTGCTCATTTTTGATAGAAGCTTCCACACATCTTTCTATCTTTCTGATATATATATTGGCGGACGCCCATTAGATAATGTAGGAGGAAGTCCGATATTGTTCGAGCATTTGTTCTGGTTTCTTGGGCATCCTGAGGTGTATATTGTGTTGTTGCCTGCTCTAGGTATGGCATCAGAAATCATTTCCACTAATTCACGCAAACCAATTTTTGGTTACCGTGCAATGATAGGTTCGATACTTGCAATAGGATTTTTGTCATTCATTGTGTGGGGTCACCATATGTTTATGACGGGCATGAATCCATTTTTAGGTTCTGTGTTTGTTTTTACTACGTTGTTGATAGCAATCCCATCCGCAGTTAAAGCATTTAACTATATTACCACAATGTGGAAGGGTAATATACAATACACACCTGCTATGATGTTTGCGATTGGTTTAGTTGCTTCGTTTATCAGTGGTGGAGTTACCGGTATTATTTTGGCAGATTCAACTTTAGACATTAACGTTCATGATACCTACTTTGTAGTGGCTCACTTCCACATTGTAATGGGCTTAAGTGCTATCTTTGGGATGTTTGCTGGCGTGTATCATTGGTTTCCAAAGTTGTTCCTCAGAATGATGAATAAGAAACTTGGATATATTCACTTTTGGATAACTACACTAACGGCTTACGGAGTTTTCTTTCCGATGCACTTTCTAGGGTTGGCAGGTGTACCTCGCCGTTATTATACGAATAGTAATTTTCCAATGTTTGACAACTTAGTAGACATTAATGAAATTGTAACTATTAGTGCTATTATTGGCGCTTTAGGTCAAGGTGTGTTTTTATTTAACTTCTTTTACAGTATGTTCAGGGGTGAGAAAGCTCCTCAAAATCCATGGAATGCCAATACACTAGAGTGGACAACACCGATGGCACATATTCATGGCAACTGGCCTGGAGAATTGCCAACTGTTCACCGTTGGGCGTACGACTATAGTAAACCAGGTAAAGAAAGGGATTTTGTGCCCCAAACTGTTCCTTTGGAAGAAGGCGAAGAAGATGGTGGGGCACATTAAAGAAATGAATATTAAAAAGGAAGGCTGTTTCAAATGAGACAGCCTTTTTTGTTCCTATAAGAAATAGAACATATAAATAAAGTGAAATTAGAAAACAACATAAACAATCCGCGTCGCGAAATCTTCCTCAACACGTTATTTGTGTTGTTTGTTTTTGCTTTGTTTTTTACCAGAGCTGTTATTTTTTTTAGATACAATCTAGCAATGATTGATACCGACCAGCCGTACATGTGGTTGGGAGCAACAGACTACGCCAAAGGACTTTTTCATGAACCAAGGTATTATGGTCAGGAATACAATACATACATGGAAGGACTTTTTGCAGTCCCGATGCTTTTATTAAAAGTTCCGGTTTATTTTGCCGTGCCGCTTGCAACCCATTTTATCTCTCTTTTTCCATTTATGTTCACCGCATGCTATTTGTTTTTTAATAATAAAAAGACGCATGCCTTACTAACCTTAGCCGTTGTTTTGTGTTTACCAGCGCCTTATGACTTGTTGAATAGTCTACCACGAGGCTTTGTAACAGGTTTATTCTTTTGTTCTTTTTTTATTATTAATATAGTTAACCCAAGAAATTTAATTTTTGTGGGAATCAATACATTGTTCGGAGTTATAGCTTATTTTGTGAATCCTAATTCAGTGCTGGTTAGTTTACCATTTTTATTTTACGTCTTTTTGACTAACTATCAAATTAAGAAGTATTATTTTGTTTCGGTTCCGGGTATTCTATTTGCTATACCCGTGCATTTATTCTTCAACCAATTTTATATTTCAAAACCCGGAAACATAATACATCCTTTTGAAAATTCATTTTCGACTTATGTATTTGGAGAAAACATTTCCAATTTGGATTTGAGATTTGGGCAAATTTCGTTTTTTTTTCAGAATAATTGCCTCGTGCTGCTATTCGTGCTGCTGTTGGTGGGAGCACTCTTATTGAGACAGAATAAAAAAGGGTTTGCTGCATTCGTTTTTTTTTTTTTTTTGCTTTTATTTTCATTTAGCGCAAGTAAAATTCTAGAAGGTTCACAATGGGTTTTTATGTCTTATGGACGTATGTTTCTTGGTATTCCTTTATTACTTTGTATTTTGTTACCATTAGTTAGTATTAAACTGCCTCAGGCAGCGTTGCCAATTTTTTTAGCCCCCCTGTTTTTTACATCGTATAAGTTGACAAATTTGGATACCCAGCTAGACTGGAACTATGAAAAGAAATATTGGGGCGGCGTGAGATTGTACCCATTGAAAGATGCTATAGGAATGATAGATTTTTATAAAAAGACATGTAAAGAGCATGACGTAGATTTCCTTTTAATTTCGAGTCATTTTTGGATGAACACGATTCTCAGTGCGGCTGGACCTTCTATTTATGAAGATTTTCCAGAAACACAGGAAACTTTTTTCGAGAAGCGTTACTGGGTGCGGGAGAAAAATAAAGATAGAGTCATAAAAAAATTTATGTTATTAGCACGAGCCAGTAATCTCGAAAAATGTATGCCTTTTAATAAAAATTTTGAATTGCAAAAAATTGATGATTTTGGTTTATATCTTATTAAAAATAATAAACGAGCGATGGGCGAAATTATTATTTTGTTGAGGGCTTGTGAGCCAAAGGTAATAAAACACTAGTTAAAGGATAGAATATGAAAGACTTATTGGTAGTTGTATTATTTTTTAGTTTTCTCAACTTAAGTAGTCAAACCAGGCCAGACACTATTAGCTTTCACAAAGGAATATTTAAAGTGAGGGGGGAAATTTTAAAATTCCCACAGTTGCTGGAATTAACCAAAAATAATTTTGAGGCCTACAAAGAAATAAAAAAAGCACGGGCGGATTATACTGCCACCATGGTTTTTAGTTTTATTGGAGGCTTTTGTATTGGCTTTCCTCTTGGGCGGGCCTTAGCTAATAAACAGCCTGTCTGGTCTATGCTTGCCGTTGGTGTTGGTTTAGTTGGGATTGCTATTCCTTTTAACTATTCATTTGCCAAGCATGCAAAGAAGGGAGTTCGGATATATAATTCAATAGTGGAGTAGATGATTAACAATATCCGCAAAAAGCACTTCAATTGGTTTTTCTTTGGAATTAAAAAGAGGAAAACAATAAAAATTTTTAAGGCATAAAAACTACCGAATCAAAATGGCATTTTACGATTTATCCAAACCCGAACGGATTAAGCTCGTTGCCGAAATAAGTGACACTATTTTAGGCGAACTTAAAAGTGCCAGAGTAAAAATTACCTTAGAGTATTTTAAAAATGAAGACACTTACATTCGGAAGTCAGCCTATTTATCGATAGGTCGACTTTATTTTTCTAATGCCAAACTCCAAAGTAAAATTATAATGTTACTTGCTGGTCTGCAGATTCATGATAATTTTAAGATACGACAAACGGTAATTAATGCAGCAGGAGAAATTGGCAAAAGGGATTTTAAAATCGTGGAGCACTTTTTCGATAAAGGATTGTTTGATGTTCATCATGCACCACGAAACGCAGTTATTGGTTCAGTAAAAAAAATGGGCGAAGTAAACCCTAAGCCAGTTTTAAAATGGGCTAAAACGTATTTACATCACAAAGACAAAGAGATACGAAGGGAAATTTGTCATGGCCTTGAACTGCGGGGAAGAAAATTTCCGGAAGATATTTTGCCGCTTTTACGAGAGTTGCAATACGACAAAACTGCGAGAGTCAGGAATACCTTAGTTCATGTTATTGGGCAAATCGCCTACAAACGAGGCTGTTTGAAGACTGTGATTGAACATTTGAAAACGTGGCGCAATAAAGAATTGGTCGCTGATGCAATCGATGAAATTATTGATGTGCATGACAGATACCGAAATTTTTCAGCAATGACACAAGAAGAGGCGCGGCAGTATGTTAATGAAAACTATGGGAAGGGTTAGAGTCATTAAAACGGAACTCGTTTTATTAACGAATGAAAGGAGGTTGTCCTTTTGGGACAACCTCCTTTGTACAGAATTTTATATCGTTCGCCATCACTTAAAAGTGGAGGCATTGTAAGTTACCCCACAATTTGTTCCATTCAAATCTAGTAGAAGTTGACCTGTACTATCCCATTGGGTAGTATTGTTACCTGCTCTCCTTTTACCTTTATATACTCTTCCGCCGCCAGCGCACGTAAACTCCTTTTTTTCTCCCGGCTTCAAAAGAGTTGAAACTCCTTGTCCATGGCACATTAAAAATTCGGTATTGGTATCGTTGTAAATATATACTGGTGATTTTGCCCATTCAGCTTTCTTTTTCTGACCCGCTGCCGAATTCCAATATTTTCCGTTAACGGAATCGATTGTAAATCTGTATCTATCTTTGGCTGCCTGACGTTTATCTGTTTTGGCTTTATTGTTTGCTTGCCATGCCGGTAACAGTTCGCTTTGTTTTTTAAAGGCTTCGTCAAGATACTTTTGAAGAGTTTCTTTATGGTTAGCTTTTTCCATTTCTTTCGCGGCACCCATTGCCATCTTTATTAGTTTCAGGCCCTTATATTCACCTTTCTTAATACAAGCTTGTATTCTATAATGATCTTTGTCCTGCCACTTTTCCAAGAAATAAATCCATTCATCCAATACAACCATTCTTCTTTCTTTGTCCAACTCAATGTAATCCCATCCGCGCATAACGGTTTCAGTATTTAACCTACCTTTTACGTAGGTAGCAGGAAATGCTTCTTCGTCGGGGAAATAACTTTCCTCCTTTGAATAACCATCTGTTTTATTGATAGTTATTTCTTTAAAATCAGTTTGATAGGCTTTAAAACCAAGAGTCCAGACTTCTTTATTAATTCCGGCAAACGTGTAATTACCACCACTTTCATTAATGACATAACTCATAAAAGCGCCTTCTCCCATTTTGGTAGCTTTAGATGTTTGATCTTCTTGTGCATTTAGTAAGCCTCCAACTAAGAGACTTGCGTAAACTATTTCTTTTTTGATCCTCATAATATAAATATTTATTTTTTTGTAAAAGTAACTTGAAATAGCTGAGTGTTTTATCATACTTCATTAACAGTCAAATGAGTTTAGGAATGGCCTAAAATAAAAAGAACCCACCACAAAGGATGAGCTCTTTTAGGTGTGAGCGCAAATTTATTCCTTTATAAAACGTGTTAAATTCGTTCCTTTTTCTGTTTTAATATGTAAGAAATATATTCCTCTTGATAATTGTTCAACTGAAAATGTATTTATCGTTTCTGTTTTTACTAGTACTCCCAATGCATTGAAAATAGAAATTGTTTGAATGTCTTCATCAGCTCGTATAGTTATGTAGGCAGAACCTGGATTGGGAAAAATGCTTAGTTTGTTGCTACTATCGGTTAATTGATTAATAACATCACAAAGACTAACATTTTGTGTAAATACATAGCTGCCGCTGCAAAAATTGCTGCCGAGACCACTAACTGTATAAGAGGTAGTCACGGAAGGGGATACTGAAATGGAGAATCCTGAACTTCCGCCAGGAGTCCAATTGTATGCTAGGCAACCTGTTGCGAATAAATTGGCAGTTGCTCCAACACATAATAAAGAGTTACTTGTTGTGACATTGATTGTTGGCAAAGGATTAACTGTAATAACAAAAGATGTTCTGTTGGATTCGGTTCCACAGGTACTGGTTGTAGAAGCATAGTAGGTAAACGAACCTACACTAGCAAGGGATATTACAAAAGATTGACCAATACTTAAAATAGTTGTGCTAGTGGGTGAAGCATACCAATTAATCGGGCCTACGCCGGTTGCACTTAATGTTGTGGACTCATTTTGGCAACGGTTTAAATTGGCTAGTGGAGTAGTATTTACCGGACTTGGATTAGCTGCACATGCACCCAGTTTAAGCACGAACACATCTGCCTGAGTACCCGGAGGAACTAAATTAAATACGCCAGCGTTGGGATCAAAATCTGTTGTACCCGAAAAATAGCCAGTTGTATAAACATTACCCGTAGCGTCAGATGAGATTGCATTTCCTTTGCCGTCACCATTATTGCTGCTTCCTATGCTTTTTGCCCAAATAAAATTACCTGAGGCATCCAATTTGCTTACAAAAATATCACTACTAACGCTAAGTGCAAGCAGAGTCGTTGTCCCAACACCTGGGTCAAAGTCTACTGTGCCATAAAATTCACCGGTTGTTAACACGTTTCCTGAGGCATCAATGCTTATGCCGCGACCGTAATCAAAACCATTGGAGCCCATCGTTTTTGCCCAAACAAAATTACCAGAGGCATCTAGTTTACTTACAAAAATATCATCAACTCCTGCTGTACCTATTGTAGAAATTCCTGCACCAGGGTCAAAATCCGGAGCTCCTTCAAAACTACCTGTTGTATAAACATTGCCAGAAGCATCTGTTGCAATTCCGGTAGCACTTTGGTTAGCACCGCCTCCTATTCTTTTTGCCCAAACAAAATTACCAGAGGCATCTAATTTACTTATAAAAATATCTCGCGCACCTGCTGATATTAAGTTAAATGTTGCTGCGCCAGGGTCAAAATCTGCTGTGCCATCGAAATAGCCTGAAGTGTATACATTACCCGAAGGATCTAAAGTAAGGCATAATCCCCAGTCTTGTAAACTGGAACCCATATTTTTTGCCCACACGAAATTACCATTCACATCTAGTTTACTCACAAAAATATCGTAACCACCAGAGGAGAATAAATTAAAGGTAGCGGCACCTGGGTTAAAATCAGCACTGATATTAAAGCTACCAGTGGTATAAACATTCCCCGAAGCATCTAGAGCAATAGCGTAGCCCTGGTCGGCATTTGGTCCCCCCATTTGTTTAGCCCAAACAAAATTACCAGAGGCATCTAGTTTGCTTACAAAAATATCATCCGGCCCTACAGTAGTTAAGCTAAACGTTCCTGCGCCAGGGTTAAAATCCACCGAGCCATTAAAATTTCCCGTTGTGTATACATTACCGGACGCATCCACTTTTATGCTTCGGCCAACATCACTGCTAGTGCCGCCTAATTGTTTTACCCAAACAAAATTGCCCGTAGCACTTACTTTACTTATAAAAATATCTGTACCGCCCATCGACGTCAAATTAGAAACACCAATTCCTGGATCAAAATCGGCTGTGCCTTGAAAATAACCAGTAGTATAAACATTACCTGAAGCATCTACAGCAATAGACAAACCGTTATCAAGCGACGTTCCACCCATGTTTTTTGCCCAGGTTAAATTTTGAGCCTGCACGTTGAGTACGAAAGAAAAAGCAACGATAAACATTGCTAATTTTGTTTTTTTAAATTGTAAAAGCTTTTTCATTTTCATTTTAATTGATTTTTTTTTCAAATTAAAAGATAAAAAATGGTGCTTTTAGAATAAGTTCAGCAACAGCCAATTGGATTTAGTAATGGAAAATTTTAAGAAGAAATTACCTCTTCAAACTCAGCTTTTTTGTATTTAGAGAGTTTGGCAATAATGCCTTTAGCAAGACTAATAGACAAGTCTGTTTTAGAATAGTTTAGAATATGTTTTTTCGAAATAATCCACGATTTATGAACGCGTAAGAAATAAACATTGTCGGTGAGAATAGTTTCAAAATGTTTCAGGTTTTTGCTTACAGTGTATTTTTTATCGGGAGTATGAACAAAACTATAAGACTCCTGTGCTTCAATGGCGATAATATTTTCAATTGCCACAATATGCTGCTGACCTTTGTCGCTGATGATAATGTTCTTTGTGTGTTTGTCTTGCAGGGTATCGCGAAACAAAGATAAACGCTGGGCCTGCTGCTGTAGGTTACGTTGGCTAAGTACGCGCGCAATGGCAACTTTTAATCGATCAATATCAATGGGTTTCAAAAGATAATCAATGGCAGCAGTTTCAAACGCACGAATGGCATATTGATCGTAGGCGGTTACAAAAATAATTTCAAAATCTGTTTTTGGGAGAAGATTGACTAATTCGTATCCCGCATAACTAGGCATTTCAATATCTAAAAATACTAAGTCTGGTTTTTCTCTTTTGATAGTTTCTACCGCTTCCAACACGCTTTCGCATTTGGCAATGAGTTCCACATCCGGACAAAATCGCAGCAATAAGTTTTGTAGAACGTCTCTTGCACTCTCTTCGTCGTCAACCAATATGGTTCTTATCTTTTTCATTTTCAGCGAATTTAATCGGGTTTTTTATTTTTCCCACTTCTAATTTAGCAATCAACTCATTTTCTTTAGCAATGGATTAAAACTTATGTTTTACTGGTATTGTTAATTTCACTCTCGTTCCTATAGCCGTATTATTTTCATACAAATCTTCATAGCTATATCCAAATTTGCCATTCATAGCATGACTCAATATTTCGAAACGTTTCTGTATAACTTTTCCTGAAAAGGATTCATGCTCTGACCGCTGCCTGAGTTTAATTGATTTTGCTTTTTCTCTTCCCACGCCATTATCTTCAATAATACAAATCAACGCTTCCTCCATGCGGAAACGAATAAACAATTTTTTACTTCCTTCTTTGTGAAGCAGCCCATGCACCAGGGCATTTTCGATAAAGGGCTGAATTAAGAATGGCGGAATCATAATATCATCTTTAATATCAATGATTACTTCATAATCGATTTCTTTTTTAAACCTTAGTTTTTCTAGTGATAAATACAATTCCAGTAATTTAATTTCTTGTTCAAAATCAACAAACTCCTTATCTGAATAATTTAATGTCCGTCTTATTAAATTGGAAAACTTAGTGATAAATGTATAGGAGTTGTCAATATCACCTTTTAAAACTAAATCCTGAATGGAGTTTAAGGCGTTAAAAATAAAATGTGGATTCATTTGAGACTGAATGGCGGTAAGTTTCGAAGCATATAATTCGCTTTGTTGCTCAGCCTTTTTGCCTTGAATACGCAACTGCCATCGGTATATTACAAATACAATCACTAAAAAAACAACAATACAAACTAAAATAAACCACCACGTTGAGTAAAAATGAGGGGCTATTGAGAAAGAGTATTCGATTACATTACTAAACGTATTTTGATTTTGAGCTTTTAAGATAAAAGTATAACTTCCTGCATCAAGTGCATTGTAAGTTACCTGATTTAAGTCGAAGGTATTAGTTACCCAATTTGTATCATAGCCAACTAATTTATAATGATACTTTGTCGTTTCTCTGTTTTTAAGTGTTGGAGAAGAAAAAACAAACTGAATCTTGCGTTGGTTACTTTTAAAGTAATTTGTGTGTGTAGCCGTGGTTAATTCATCATTAATAAGAATTTTATCGAATCGAATAAGGGGTTTACTTGTATCTGATAGTTGATAGTTTAAATTAATTTGTTGTATTCCTTCTGCATGGCTAACCCAAAGATAATCATTTAGCATTTTAAAATCGGTAACTTTTTTTGTTTTAAAACCGAATGCCGAATTGAGCGTTCTAATTAATTTACCATCCATAGTAAACTGAAAGAAGCCATTCGCTGAGGTAGCGACAATAGTGTTGTTAGCAATAAGTAATTTTTTTAAAGGCTCCACCTTACCATTAACAAAGGTTGCAATAGAACTTATAATTTTACCATTCTGTAAAACTAAAACACCATTTGCTCTGGTGCATAAATAAATCATTCCTTCATGTTCATAAAGGTTTGTGGGGAAAATATCTTCTCCATTGTAAATTATTTTAGTTAGGTTGCCAACTGAATCTAGTTTGAAAAAGCCGATTGCAGTTGACACATAAAGCTCCTTGTTTTTAGAATCATATTCCAACGAGTAAACCCTACTATTAAGAATTTTTAGTGAATTTGTATGAAATTGATTGTTAGTAATTTTTTGGACTTCAAACACCCCTACGTTCGTTCCTAAATAAAACCTATTAGCTGAAACAACTGCTGCATCTTTTAAAGAAACACCCACTATTTTTTTCATTAACCCGCTAACTAAGTCGTAAGAACAGCAGCCGTCATTATTAAACAAAATAAAACTATTTTTAGGATCACCATAAATTCCTTCAATGGATCGATTGGCACCTTCTTTAAAAACGTTGAGCTTGCCGTTCAAATAATTAAACAGTTTTCCTTTGGACGTTCCAATAATTAAACCAAGCGTTTTATTTGCATACAATGCCAGAGCCGGATCGTCTCGAAACGAATGGATGACGCCTGGCACTTTTATATCCGGAATTACCAACACACCTTTATCAAATGTACATAGTAGAATATTTCCTTCCTTATCTCTATAAACATGTGAAATATAATAGCCATCATAAAAAAAACTTTTCTGGTTGGTTCTGCCGTTAAACTGAGTTACACCCTGCAATGACCCGGCAAGCCAAACGTCTTTGCCAATTTCATAAATTCGTTTTAATCCTTTCACATCAAACAATTTATCATTTGGCAGAAAGTTTAATTCAAACATGGTAGTGTTATACTTATAAAACAAGTCAGTTTTTAAATCTAAAGCATAGGAGTTTCTGTCTATAGTAAATAGTTTTAAAACAGAATTAGCGCTTATTAGATCTTGATTAACTTTAAGTTTTTTCTTTGAAAATTCTTTACCCGAATACACTAACATGGAATCGCTTCCGTCTAAATGAAAATGGATGGATTTATCAGGCGCTATAAAGGATGGGCCAATGTAGTGATTAGCGGCTCTGTGCCTTTTTGCAATTTTACCGGCATGATTAAGCACAAGTATTATTCTGGCACTAATAACTAATTCATCACTGCTGCTTATTGCCAATCTAATATCGGCACTTTGTTCATTGCTTTCAAGTTCATAAAACAACTCACATTTTTTGTTTTTTATTTTAAATATTTGATTGTTTAAGTTGTAACAATAAATAGTTCCTTCGGCATTAATTACAAAATTAAAAACCGAACTACTTTTTGTTCCATCGCATTCAATCTTTTGGAAGCTATAATAATCATAAAAATACACACCTTCGTTTGTAGCAAACCAGTAATTTAAATCACTATCCTGTATCACATCATATATCTGCACACCCCTGAACTGGTCTTCGCCCAAGATAAAGTAAGCGGGTTGCTGAGCTGGCAAGCAATAAGTAAGAAATACAAGCAAGAATACCGCGCTAATATTTTTCATAGTCAGCTTTTAAAAGAGTAAAACTCGTTTTTTGTGAATTAGGGAGCTATAATACAAATATTTATTGTCAACTCGGCAAATACACGTGAAAAGTTGCACCTTTGCCAAACTCACTTTCGGCCGAGATAAAACCACGATGATTTTCAAGAATGCGTTTGCACATGGCTAAACCAATACCCGTTCCGCTAAACTTTTGCTTTTCGTTTAAGCGTTGAAAAATCGTAAAAATTTGTTTGGCGTACTCTGCCGAAAAACCAATGCCATTGTCCTTAAACATTAGGTGGTGGTAAGTTATATTCAGATTTAATTCAGGAACCCGCTTTTGATCAGAAGGGTGTAAGACTTTATATGTTACCTCAATGAAAGGTTTTTTCTCACAAAACTTTAAAGAATTTCCGATTAGATTATAGACAAGCTGGTTCATTTGAATTGGAATTGCTCTAACTATTGGAAGTTTTGTATTAAGTATAATCGCTCTCTTTTGATTAATTAAAACTTCAAAATCATTTTTTACCTTATCTAGAACTTCGTTTAAATCAACGTTGACATACTGTTCGTCTGTTTTGGAAAGCCTGGAATAGTTCAATAAATCCTTTATCAATTCTGACATGCGAAAGGCTGAGGCGTTGATTTTGTCCAAGAAGAATTTGTGTTCGGTATCACTCGATAGCTTTTCAGATAGTATGCCCGAAAAGGTTTGTATTTTTCTCAAGGGTTCCTGCAAATCATGACTAGAAACATAAGCGAATTGTTCTAATTCCTGGTTTGTTTTTACAAGTTCATCAATAGCACGCTTCAGTTCGACCGTTCGAAGTTCAACATTTTTTTCAAGCTCCTCCGAAAATATTTTTTGATCATGTACATCTGTGCTTGTTCCTACCCACATTTGAATCACTCCGTTACTGTCTTTTTGTGGTATCGCCCGACTGAGGTGCCAGCGATACTCTCCATTCCAATGCTTGAAGCGATGCTCAGTTAAAAAGGGTTCTCCGTGGTTAATAGACTGCGCCCATTGTTTAATACTTTCTAAGCGGTCGTCCGGGTGGACAATTTGTATCCAGCCGTCTTTTCTTATTTTTGAGGGAGTAAGCCCGGCATAGTCGAACAGAGATTGGTTAAAGTAATTGAGATTTCCGTCCGCATCACCTGTCCAAATTAATTGTGGAACGGAATCGGCCAGTAAACGGAACTTCTGCTCGCTTTCGCGCATTTCTTCAATAGCGGTTCGCTTGTCTGTAATGTCTCGCAGAGTTCCAATTAGCTTAAGGGGTTCATTATTTTCATCATAAAAAATCTGGCCTTTCGTTTCTACCCAGTGAACAGACTTGTCGCGCCAAATTACGCGAAACTCATAGTTTAAGAATCCGGTTTCATACGCCTTTTTTAAAGCATTCTTTCTTATTTGAAGGTCATCAGGATAAAGATGTTTAAGGAGTTCAGTGTGACTTAAATTTACAAATTCCCTATAGCCAAGTATTTCCAGATATTTTTTTGAATATTTAATCTCACTTGTTTTTAGATATAGCTCCCAGGAGCCTATATCGGTTGAGTTAAGTACAATTTGAAAACGTTCTTCATTTTCGTCAAGCATCTGTCCTTCAAACTTATTTGGGACGATGTCATCAACCAATTTGGCTGAAATAATTGTTTTGCTTTCATTTAGAGTGCCTATTACACCAGCTATTTCGCCATTCTCATCATGCAAAGGACACAACTCAATTTTCCATAAAGAATTAAAATTTGCATGTAGTTTTTGAACTGGGAATTCCCTATTTATGCTAGTTTCGTTGCCATTAAGAATTTGTTCAATTTCAAATTTCAAATTCTTCCATATTCCGGTATCGACTTTTTCTCCCGGACTGCTTGAAAAAGGTGTGTTACTGTCATAGTCTGAAAAATTTTTGTAACAGGCATTGTTGTAAAAATGTAATTGTTCTTTTCCCCAAATAAGAAATAAAGGAAACTTGTTATTTAAGATAAAATTTAAATAGCTGACAAAGGACTTTGGCCAACTTTCGGGCAAGCCAATTGACGAATTACTCCAATCCTTTGAACGAATAAGGGATGCTACTCTTCCACCGGAAGATAAGACGGGTATTTTTTGATTTTGAGACCCGGGAACCATGAGGATACTAATTTAAAGAAAATAAAGGTCAATCTGATATATTCTCCTATCACAGATTTCGGGTAGGTTAATTTATTGGATATTTTATTCTTAAATTTAGTCTTAAAAAAAATGGCACCTTTAAAAAAAACAGAGACTATTTTACCAAGGCCTTCTCAATTCGGAATGGTTGGTGATGGATTTAGGGTTTATAATTATTTTCCGAGCGGTTACAGAATACGGGATAAAATAAGCCCTTTTTTGATGCTTGACTTTAACCCCGCTTATGACTTCGGCCCATCTTTACAACCAAAAGGAGTGGATGTTCATCCTCATAAAGGCTTTGAGACCGTAACCATTGCCTATAAAGGGAGTGTGGCCCATCACGATAGTAGGGGGAATAGTGGGATTATTCATCCGGGAGACGTACAATGGATGACTGCAGGCGGTGGAATTTTACACAAGGAATACCATGAAAAGGATTTTTCTAAAACTGGTGGATTTTTTGAAATGGTGCAACTATGGGTTAATTTACCAAAAAAAGATAAACTGACAGCCCCACACTATCAGGCAATAGAATCCGATAGAATGGGCAAGTACGAGGTGTCAAATAATGGCGGTATTGTAAATGTTGTTGCAGGCGAATTTAATGGAATAAAAGGCGCCGCCCAAACATACACAGAGATAAACATGTATGATATGCGTTTGAATGAAGGGGCAATCGTGTCTTTCAACATAAAAGCAACACACAATTGTGGCATACTTTTAGTAGAAGGCGGGGCGGAAATTAATAACAACAAAGCCCTTCAACATGAATTTGTATTATTTGCCAATGAGGGAGAAAAAATTGAGATTAAGGCTCACGAAAAATGTGTTTTGTTAGTATTGAGTGGCGAACCTATTAACGAACCCGTTGTTCAGTATGGTCCTTTCGTCATGAACACCAATCAGGAAATACACGAGGCTATTGATGAGTTTAATTCAGGAAAATTTGGAGTGCTAAACTAAATTATATGAAATTAATTTTAACCGGTGCCACTGGTATGGTGGGAGAGGGCGTTTTGAACGAATGTCTATTGAATGCAAAAGTAGAATCTGTTTTAGTTATAGGTAGAAAAGCCTGTGGGATTAAACATCAAAAGCTAAAAGAAATACTGATATCTGATTTTTTTAATTTATCGGCTATCGAAAATCAACTACAGGGTTATGAAGCCTGTTTTTTTTGTTTGGGTGTTTCCTCAGTTGGAATGAACGAACAGGAATATACAAAGCTTTCACATGGGCTTACGCTGCATTTTGCTAACACACTTGCGAGCATAAATTCAGACACTTGTTTTTGCTACATCTCTGGTGCAGCAACCGATTCAACTGAAAAGGGAAATACGATGTGGGCAAGAGTAAAAGGTAAAACCGAAAACGATCTACTCAAACTTTTTAACAGGGCTTACATGTTCAGGCCGGGCTATATGCAACCGACCAAAGGAATGAAAAACACTTTAACTTATTATAAGTATTTAAAATGGATGTATCCGGCATTAAGACTATTGTTTCCGGCTTTTGTTTCAACACTTTCTGAATTGGGACTGGCGATGATAAACTCTGTTAGCGTAGGCTATCCTAAAAAAATCCTAGAAGTAAAAGATATCGTAAAACTTGCAAGCACTAAATAAGTATGTATATAAAGAGACAAATTACTCCCATTTTAATTTATTTTTTCACTTGGCGATTATTGCTTTTATCTTTGCTAACGGGTCTATTTGCCGTGTTTTTATATTCGTTTCTCGAGTGGAAGTGGGTCGCTATTCCATGGTTGCCGGTTTCTTTAATCGGTACGGCCGTTGCTTTTTATGTTGGATTTAAAAATAATCAGGCTTACGATAGAGGATGGGAAGCACGCATCATTTGGGGAGGAATTACTAATTTGAGCCGTGCTTTTGCATCGTCAGCCAGAGCCTTTGTTACGAACGAATACGCTAAGGAACAGGTGAGCGAACAAGAAATTAAGGAGGAAGTGAAAATTCTAATTTATCGCCATTTAGCGTGGCTCTACGCTTTGAAACACGCCATGTGGAAACGTACGGAGTGGGAACACCAAAAAAACGTAAATACATGGTACAGAAATTACTTTGAACAAAAATTTGCTTACGGATCTTTTAACGACGAACTCTCTTCTTTTTTAAGCAAAGAAGAGCATCAATGGATACAAACTAAAATAAATGCTCCGACGCAGTTGTTAGATAAACAGTCACGACATTTAGCGCAGCTAAAACGGATGGGACTCATAGATGATTATCGACATATGGAACTGCAAAAATTCATAACAGATATGTATGCTGAACAAGGGAAAAGTGAACGTATCAAGAATACGCCTTTACCTAGACAATACGCTACATCAAGCACCATATTCATTATTATTTTTACACTGCTGTTGCCGTTTGGGATGATAGGCGAGTTTAACAAATTGGGCGAAGGAATGATTTGGTTGCTTGTTCCTTTAAACCTAATTGTTTCATGGATATTTGCTTTGATGGAGTATGTGGGCGATTACAGCGAAAACCCCTTTGAAGGATTGATTAATGACGTACCCATTCTTACAATTATTAGAAATATAGAAATTGACCTTAAAGATATGTTGGGAGAAGAGAACTTACCTGAAAAAATAAAACCCGTTCACGATGTTTTGCTTTAGTGTATAGTTTGTTTGATTCGCAAAAACGATGATGAGTGATTTGGATAATTTTTTTCTCAAACAAGAGGAGCCTTCTAAAAGCTGCTTGTTGTTTTTAAGGGCCTACATCTTATCCAGATCCGAAGATGTTACTGAGCATTGGAAATACGGTTTACCGTTTTATTATCATAAGGATAAAATGTGGTGTTATTTATGGATGCATAAAAAGCATAAAATGCCCTATGTTGGATTTGTGGATGGAGATAAATTAAATCATAAAGATTTATTACAGGAAAAACGCGCAAGGATGAAGATACTACTAATAAACCCAAGTAACGACATTCCTTTAAAAAAATTAAACTCAATATTTAAAGAAGCTATGCAAGCCGTTAAGCAGGAACGTGTTTGGCTACGTTCCCCTAATATGCGTAGTCGCTGAGGTACTCGTAATAATGCGTTAATTTTCCATCTTTACAAATGCTCGCTCGTCTGATAACTTTGTCTTTGTCTTCTCCAACGACAAAAGGCAGTACTCGTTCCGAAAGATCTTTTCCAAAATCATCACTCGCATCCCTAGGTAACTCACATGGCAAATTGTCAACAGCCATAACGCAAATGGTATCTTTATTAAAAGGCAAATCTTCTTTTTCGCTAACAATATTGTAACCATAAAAGGGCTGAGCAATGCTGCTGGCTCTAATAGTGGTTGGAACAGAGCCATCCATATCGCAGGTTACATCCGCAATTACGGAAATATGAAATTTAGGATCCTTTAAATCTTCTTTAGTAAACATTTTTGGAGAACGCGGATCCCAGTAATGCGTGGAAATATATAAATCCGTCACTTTCGTAAATGGAGAAAAGCGTGAAACAAAATGTTCTGGGTGAGTAAAAAAATCGTTCAAATCAAAATTATGATCATTGGGTCTCTCTACATAATCGCGAGGATTCAACTGACAATAAACAGGTTCACGGAAGGAAGCCATTAAAAATTCTTCAGGCGTAACTTTTCTTATTCTTAAAGCACTTAAGGTTTCTATAGCTCCGTTGGCAACTCTGCCTCCACCAGTTAATGCAATTTTAATATTGGGAAGTTTCACACGTTTCAATTCTTCTTCCATTTCGGCCTTATCACGACACTGATTGGCAGGTTTGATGCGAAAGAGGTCGTACTTTAAACCGTAACCGAGAATACCGTTATAGGCCCCGACAATTCCCGCATATCTTCCAAAACCTATAATGCGGTTATGTTGCTTATCGGTTAAGGTTTCGTAATCTATCATCTGGATTTTTTTTTCAATCAAACCTTTCATTAATTTTTGATTGTGCGCCTGCTTCTTTATCGTATGAGAAAAGAAAAAATATTTTTTATGCGGGATTAGTTTTTCTACTGGAACTTCCTTAACACCCATTAATATATCACAATCGCTTATATCTTCTTGAAGCGGAATTCCGAAGGCTGTATACTCATCATCTGTGTAGCACCTTATTTTACTTGGTTGTACAACAATATCTACATTGGCATATTTTTTTGTCAATTCAGAACAAATAAGGGGAGTGAGTGGAACTCTTTTATCGGGAGGACTTTTTTCTTCGCGTAACACGCCTATTTTAATTCTTTCCATACTTTGTTGTATTTTTACAAAGGTAACATTTATGCGATTTTTAAAGGGACTTTCATTTTATATTTTTATTATTTTCCTAAGCATTTTTCAATTCTGCCGGCCGCATAAAGATAACCTCCACACAAAAAAATACCCTGCATCGCAATTAAAAAGAGATGCGGAATTATTTAAGGATGTTGTTTTGGCTATGCACCCAGTTATTGGTGTATACAAACCAAGGGAATACTATAAAACCAAATTTGAAAAATTTGTGGCATCATTGAGCGATAGTTTAACCGAAAAGCAATTTCGTACTAGATTAAAACTCCTTATTGATGATTTGCATTGTGGGCACACGGAGGTGATAGCTTCTAAGGAGTATCTTAAAGAGGAGTATAAATTAAAATTAAACTACTCGCCTTATATTTTCTTGCCTGTAGGCGATAGGGTTTATTTAGCAAGTAACCTAAATAAGAAGCAAGATAGTACTTTAAAAAAAGGCATGGAAATAATTAGTATTAATGGTGTTAAAGTTGATTCTATGTTGCGTTATTGTCGACGGTTTATTAGCGGCGACGGCTTTAATCAAACAGGAAAATACTATTACTCCCAAATGGCATTTAACACTTACTATTTAAGTTTGTTTGGCAGGCCCGATACTTTTGAAGTAGAGTACAAGAACGGGAAGGAAAGTAGCAAACTGAAATATCGGGCCATTAAGCTAAAATCTTTACCACCCTTGCCGCTTGAGCCAAGAGCTGATAGTTTATTTGTTAAGTACAAACGGGCAAAAATGGGATATCGGTATTTGGACAAAGACAAAACAGTTATGACATTAAAGATTGAAAAATTTTCGCATCGCAAAGCCGCAAAAGCCTATAGGAAGATATTCCGGAAGCTCAACAAAAATAGAACCAAGAATTTGGTGATTGATTTGCGGGGAAATGGCGGCGGTAGTCTGGCCAACAGTTATAGATTGCTGAGTTACCTTATTGATCAGCCGCAAAAACAAACCTTAAGAACTGGAATTAAGAATTACCCTTATAAAAAGTATACTCATGGAAATGCATGGTTTAAGTTGACACGTTATGTTTATAAAATTATAGGAGAGAAGAAAACTGTAAATGATACCGACAATTTTAGTTATACCATTAAACCGAGAAAAAGAAACCATTTTAGCGGCAAAATCTACGTGCTGATAAATGGCGGCTCGTTTTCCGCTTCAGCGTTGGTAGCTTCGTATTTAAAATACAATAACCGGGCTGTTTTTATAGGGCAGGAGACAGGAGGGGCACTAGAAGGTTGTAATGCTGGTATAACGCCCTACTACAAACTACCAAACACGAAGGTGAGAATACGAGTTCCGGCCTTTAGAATTGTGCATGACGTAGAACCTACCATAACAGGGCATGGAATCATGCCGGATTACGAGATTCGTTATGAAGTGAAGGATATTTTTAAGAAGCAGAATTTGGAATTGTTAAAAGCGAAGGAACTGCTTAAAATTGATTAACTTTGTATTACGTTCTTTAAAGCGGTTTCATTAATAAGGCGTTATACTTAAATCTAAGTTATAATTTCTTATTTCTTAAATCAAATGGGTCCGACCGGTTTTGACAGTAAGCGCATCAAATAGGTAAGCATGTAGAGCGTTGTGAGAAGAGCTCTTTAAACAGAACTTTCAAAATTTTATTCGGCGAAGAGAATTCTTACGCTATGGCTGCTTAATTTAGAATTAAGTAACCTTTGCTTTCCGGGGAGCTAAACTGCTCTGCGCTCCGGGTGAAGCATCATAAATGTGTAGTTTGTTTTTGTTGTGCTACGAGCCAAAACAATATTAGTAGCTAAGATGAAGTTTGGTTTAAATTAACGCCTGGCTTTGTACTAAAATCAAGTTAGTTTTAAACATGTAGAAAGCTTATTTTTTCCTTATTTGGACGAGAGTTCGAATCTCTCCGGATCCACTGAACTAAAAACCCCTGAAAGCTTTGCTATCAGGGGTTTTTTCAGTTTTAGGTGGACTCTATTTTGACCTTGGAGTAAGGTTTTGGAGTAAGGTTTTTTCATTTTTTCGCCTTCTTTTTAAACACTGAAAAGTTCTCTTTTGCCTCATCACGGGTCACTTCTTTATCGTAATAATGCTTGTCGGTCATCGATGGGTTTTTGTGGTTGGTTAAGGCCGTTGAAGCCAAGCCAAATTCTTTATAGGCGCTGGTCATAAAAGTCTTTCTGAGGTTGCGGAAGGTAATAGGCTTGCCCGTATTCAGCAGGTCGTAATAATGGGAGAAGGAGCGGCTGATGATTCCGGCCACGTTGGAGCGTTTTAAGCCGTCTTCCGGGGCTATTATGTACAAACTGGTATTCTTGTACCGTTCGTAGCCCATTTCGAATAAAAGCGCCCCTAATTCCTGCGTAATGGCAAAGCTCTTGGTAATCCGGTCTTTTTCGCTGATCCGGTGGCTATTGGCGCTATCTATCTTATGGTCAATGGTTTCCAAGGTATCAAACTTGCCATCTTCTTGAAGGCGAATATCCGACCATTTTAGTTCAACAATGTCCTCGCTGCGCCCGCCCGTATATAAACCCAGTCTGAATGCGTATTTCAACCAAGGTTTATAGTGGTTCACCTTTTTTTGTGTTTTGCGGGTTCTTAGGGTTTGCATTTGGATGCCGTTCTCAGGGGTAATCAAGTCTAGCAAACTACTGAACTCGTTTTCACCGATGGCTTTCACTTTTGGAGTAACCACCATATCCGGCACACCCAAGAAGGGGTTTTGGTAATCGAATTTGAATTTGTTGATCACATGGGTGGTAAAGGCACTCAGCAAACCCATGTTGTTGTTATAGGTTTTGTTTGCGTATCCGTTCTTCACCAAAAAGTAATCATGAATGAAGCCAATCATTTGGTCATTGACTTCAGTGAATTTCAAAATTTTCCAATCCACTCCGTTTTCAGCCAAAGCATCTTTGTACTGCTCAAAAAGGTGATCGTACTTAGCAATGTACTTTGGGTCTCTGATTTTTTGTTTATGGCTGGGCACTCCAACATTGTTAAGGTAACCCATGTAATAAGCGAAGCACTCAATTAAACGGGTAGGTGTAGCATCCGCTTTTTTGATGAGGACTTTTTGAAAGGAGTTGCTGTGTAGGTCGTTTCTAAATTTGAAAAGTTGTTCGACCGCTTCTTCAAATTTAGTGGCAGCCAAAATCATTGGCTTTACTCTTTTAACGCTTCCCGGAATATGAATTTGCGCTTTGTAAACCAATTTGCCGCATTTGCATTTTACTTTCCTTTCATCGGAGTACAAACGTTTGCAGCCATTGCAAAATAAATACAAACCACTTGGCCTGTCATTTTTAGGCAGCCTTAGTTTTTCTGTCTGTTTCATACTTTGATAGATATTTTGATACGATTTCATTTTCAGTTTTAAAAGATTTGCGAATTGTTGGTTCTGTATTTTGAAGCGCAGTTAAACCCAGCACATTTCCTTCTTGATGCAAGCGATACACTTCCTCCCAATCTTTCCCGTATTTGCTTTTCAAATTATTGATGAAAGGAATTTCAACTGCTTTTTTTATTTCAGATTCAATCACAAATTCTTCTTTGCCTTGGCGAAAAACAAACACCCCGTTTTTGGCGCACCACTTTCTCACCGAGCGTAAATCCAAGTAACCCAGCTTCTCCAGTAGTTCTTTGAGTAATAAGCGATTCATTTTTTTTCGTTTTATCCTTGCTTCCCTTTAAATTCGATACACTTTTTCAAACGTGGTAGCGATTCCGGCTTTCTTTTTTTGAGGCGAAAAATAAAGGGGTATAGACTTGCACGTTTGGAATATAAATGCCATTGTTAATAGGCATTTTGCGCTAAGAATCGTCTATTTGCGGGTGATATGGGGTTAGACAACACACGGGGCAAAGGTGTAGTTAATTGAAAGCTTTATTTCTTTCTTTAGGAGGCTAGGGGTTAAAACTCCCGACTAAGGTTGAAAAGGATAAGCAATGGCTGCATTAATTCAAGTCAAGAAAAAACATGCTTCATAAGTAGTTGACTCCATTTGAAGAGGTGATCGGTGAACGCAGGGGGCATTTCTACAACTCAAAACAAGTAGGAATTATCTTTGAAAAACTGGGACTTCCGGGTGCTTTAAATTTGAATTAATGATATTTTTTTTACCGGAATTTGTAAATTCACTACATTTGTAGGGTTGCAATTCTTTTTTTACATAATCCAATCGGTTCATCGTAAAGTCAAAAAACATGAGTAACAAAAACTACAAGCCGACAAACAGCAGTGTTAATAAACATATTAGGCTTTTTCAAACTTCACCAAAAG
>CALMND010000218.1 GCA_937868565.1 uncultured Bacteroidota bacterium
AGCAAGCGAAGAACCTCACTTTGAAAAAACATCGTTTAGAGTGAAGAAGAAAATATTTGCAACATTAAATGAAAAAGAAAATAAAGCAACCATAAAATTATCATTGCCTGAACAAGATCTATTTTGTATTTATGACAAAAATGTGATGTATCCCGTTCCAAACAAATGGGGTAAACAAGGTTGGACGCATATTAACTTAAAAACCATTCCAAAAGAAATGTGTGAAGATGCCGTGAGAACAGCTTATTTTCAAATTAAGAAATAATTTAAAGGTATATATTAAAACAAACATTAATTAAACTAACAAAAATAAAATATGACAAAGCGAAATAAAATAATTTATTGGGTTTCAACCATATGGTTAGCATTGGGTTTACTGTCAGGCGCAATTTTTCAATTGATGCGTATGGACGATGCCGTGAAAAATTTCACACATCTAGGTTATCCCTTATATCTTTTAACAATACTTGGGATTTGGAAAATTTTAGGAGTAATTGCCCTCCTTACACCAAAATTTGCCTTAATAAAAGAATGGGCCTACGCAGGTATCTTCTTTACAATGTCGGGAGCACTTATTTCTCATCTGATTATGGGAGATGCAATAGGTGAAACGTTCCCTTCAGTTTTAACCCTAATACTTGTTATTGCATCTTGGTATTTCAGACCAACAGAACGGAAAATAACATCTCTAACTAATCAATAAAAATGAAAAGAGAATTATCTTCTAAGCAAGTCGATGAACTCCTTAATACATTAAAAACTCGTTTTGAGAAAAACGAGAACCGCCATAAAGGTATTGACTGGATTGATGTACACGCGAAACTAAAAGCTAATGGCAAAAAAATGTGGTCGCTGAATGAAATGGAAAAAACAGGTGGTGAACCTGATGTCGTTTTCTTTGATAAAAAGGCTCACGAGTACATTTTTTATGATTGCTCGCCAGAAAGCCCTCAGGGTCGGAGAAGTTTTTGCTACGACCATGACGCACTAGAGTCGAGGAAAGAAAATAAACCAAAAAATAGTGCCGTGAATATGGCCGAAGAAATGGGCATTGAACTGCTTACCGAACAAGAATATCGCGAACTTCAAAAAATCGGAAAGTTTGATTTGAAAACATCAAGTTGGGTGAAAACGCCATCTGAAATCAGAAAACTCAAGGGCGCAATTTTTTGCGATTTTCGCTACAATACCGTTTTTGTGTACCACAATGGCGCAGAATCATATTATGCTGCAAGAGGTTTTCGAGGTTCATTGAGAGTATAGGTCTAAATTTTTGGTAAGAAAAAAATAAACAATCAACAGTAACTCTAAATGCGAATGAACACAGATATTACAATATACAACAGCAAGCAAACTTCAGAGGACAAAGAAATTTGCGATCAACTTGCCTCGATTATAGATGGGGAACTGTCCAAAACAGAAAGTAAGGTTTGGCATGCTCATCCTGTTTGGTTTATAGAAGGTAACCCCATTGTTGGTTATAGCAAACAAAAATCAGGAATTAGACTAATGTTTTGGAGTGGGGCCGATTTTGAAGAGGAAGCTCTATGTGTAAGAGGTGAAAAATTTAAAGACGCGTCCATTTTCTTTAATAATGTTTCCGAAATTAAGATTAAGGATTTAAAACGCTGGTTAAAAAAATCTCAAGAAATTCAATGGGACTATAAAAATATTGTAAAAAGAAAGGGTCGATTAGAGCGCTTGAAATAAATTGACAAAACATAAGTTATGAAAACTACCAACAATCAAGATGAGCGTTTTGCGAAAATGATATTCGCCACAGTGTATCCGCTTTATCTCGCAAAAGTAGAGAAGAAAGAAAGAACCAAAGAAGAGCTGCATCAAGTAATTAAATGGTTAACAGGTTTTGATGAAAAGAGCCTCCAAAAACTAATTGATAAAAAAGTAACTTTTGAAAAATTCTTTCAGCATGCTAAACTAAACCCCAACGCCCACCTCATTACTGGTGTAATATGCGGCTATAGGATAGAAGAAATTGAAAATCCTTTAACAAAACAAGTAAGGTATTTGGATAAGTTAGTGGATGAACTGGCAAAAGGACGTAAAATGGAGAAAATTCTCCGGGCTGTTTAACTCAATCTGTTAGCTTGGTGTGTTCGTGACACTTAGCACAAAAAATAAACCCAATTTTCAAAAAAATATCCTCTATCCAAACCTGTCAAGTACTGGCCAAAGAGCGAGTGATACTAAAACGCGCAAAAACCCCGTTGCCCACAAAATTAACTTAGCTATATGCAAATCTTGAGCGTAAAAAAGATGTTATCATCTCCTGCTTCAATAAATTTATATTGAAAATTGCCACTGGAATTTTTTGCAATTTTGAGTAATCCCATACCGCACTCCTTCGCCGAAACTTGAGAGTCCATTAGTTTTTGCTTAGTGTGTTCTTTAAGCTTTGGTGCATCCATACTTTTTATGTAGGATAAATTGTCTTCTAAAGCACATTGATTCTCCCTTCCAATTAGGTTTCCGACACTAACTTCATATGAATTCTTAAATCTATTTAAAATAAAAACCCCTTCTTTAGTCCCTTTTATCGTTTTTCCATGTTTGGTAACGTTTTGGAGTGCCTCAATAAGTGTGATAATGCTTCGCTTTTTTTTATTTGAAACTTCTTGAGCATGTGAAAAATTGTTTTGTGCCATTTCTACTAAAGGAACTATGGTATCGTTGGATAAATCACCTTTAAACAACATTATGACTTCTTCATCAGACAACCTATCGTAAAACCGCTCCACCTCCGAAATATTTACACCTTTTTCAGTA
>CALMND010000219.1 GCA_937868565.1 uncultured Bacteroidota bacterium
CGGATAGTTTGACATAGCCGTGAGAACGGTAATATCGACTCCCAAATGGTTAAGGCGGATGGCCAACTCAAACAAACGATTTTGCGGAGCCCCAACTTCAGGCGGAAAGTATTGTGTGAGGATGAGTAGTTTCAAAATTAAATTTTATTCTAATTTATTCTTTTAATGCTTCATAAAACGCTTTATGTATTTTCCCTCTTATTCCTAATTTAGTGAGTCTGTTGTCGTCCGCATCCGGATAAACACGGTTACTCAAAAAAACCACAACTAACTTGTTTTTTGGATCTGCCCAGGCAAAAGTGCCGGTGAAGCCAGCATGGCCAAAGCTCTCAGGGCTGCACTCTGAAGTTACCGGACTTTCTTTTCTTTGGTCCGTTTCCGGTTTTTCAAAACACAAGCCTCTGCGGTTCTTTGGACAAAAATGGCAACTGGTAAAATCTTTCACCACATTGCTGTCCAAAATTCTTTTGCCATCTAGTTCACCTTTGTTTAAATACATTTGCATGAGTTTTGCCAAATCAAGTGCATTGCCAAATAACCCGGCATGTCCGGCCACGCCACCCATTAAAGCAGCTCCTGGGTCGTGTACATAACCCTGAACTACTTGTTTTCTGAACTTGGTGTCTTTTTCTGTTGGTGTAATTTGATTTTTTGAAAAATAATTTAACGGCATATACGTAAGGCCAATTCCAATTTGACTGTATACATCCGCCACGTATTCGTTTAATTTTCTTTGCGTTTGCTGTTCAATGATTTTTTGCATGAAATAATAACCCAAATCACTGTACAAATATTTGCCAGGCTTTTCCAGTTTAGATTTTGCTATTTTCTCATAAATTGTATCCTTAAATCCCTTTACCACAAATAAATGTTTAGCCACTTGTGTTGGAAAATCTTCTGACTTGTGTTTGGCATAGTATCCCGTTTTGTACTTTCCGCTTTTCAAAAGTGTTTTTTCGTAAAAAGGAATCCAAGCCTGCAAACCCGCCTGATGTGATAAAATTTCTTCTATACTCATGTTTTCCTTATCTGTACCGGCTAAATCAGGCAGATAAAAACCAAGCGAATTTTTATAATCGAATTTTTTTTCAGAGGTTAATTTCATTAGTGCTAATGAGCTTGCCGCGATTTTGGTAACGCTGGCCAGATCGTAGATTGTGCCGTTTTCAACTGCCTTGGAATCTTTGTTGTACGTGTAATTTCCGAACGATTTCTGATAAATGACTTGACCATCTTTAAGTGCAACTACTTGGCATCCTGGATATGCTCTTTCAGCAATGCCACTCAGAGCGATGCTGTCAATTAGTCCAAACTTTTTTTTTTGAAGTTTTCTTTAAGGGAAATTGTTTTTTGAGTAGCATTGGGTTCTAGAACAATACCGTTACCCGCTTTGTATAAATTAGTGCTAATCGGTAATTTTCCATTCACTCCGTTTATGCCCAACAAGGCCTTTGCAGAAGCCTTTAGCAAAGAAGGCATGTATTCGTAGGCCATGATCACGGACTTAAATTTTGCCAAAGAATTTATTTTGTTTAATAAGTAAGGATTTGTTAACATCACCAGAGCGGTCGGTTTTAGTCCGGCTATAGAATCCATGAGTTTTAATGTTTGTTCTCCTACCCCATAATTATTTTCTGCTTTCAAAGTGGCTTTGTTTAGTTGAATGACAATCACTTCAGCGTCCTTTACTTTGTCAAATACCTCGGCAACGTCTTCCGCTTTGGCTTCATGGGATAAACCAATATGCTCCACATATCCATAACCACTCAAGGTGGTGAATAAAGTATTTTGTTCTTCAACACCAAACGACACTTCCAAAATTTTAAGGCTATCACTACGTTTTAAGGGTAAAAAATTATTCTCATTTTTAAGAAGCGTGATGCATGCCTCTGCGAGTTTATCATTTAAATCAACACTCTGATTGGTATTCAAATCTTTAAATAAATTTCGGGTGACGATTTCAGGCTTGGTATTCAATCCGCACCAGTATTTTGCTTTCAGTATTTTTTTGCAACGTTCATCAATTTCTGATTGATTGATGAAGCCTGCTTCTATCGCCTTTTTAATTTCTTCCAGTGCTTTAGGAACATCGCCGCTAAAAAGTAAGACATCGTTACCGGCTAAAAGTGCTTTCACATCTACAATTCCGGGTTCATACGCATTTGCGACGCCTTTCATGTTTAAGGCATCCGTAAATATTAAACCCTTAAAATTCATTTTAGTTTTTAATAAGTCGTTAACCACTTTTGTTGAAAGCGTTGAAGGAAGGTCTTTTGTAGTATCCAAACTAAGAATATTGAGATGTGCCACCATGATACTTGCCAATCCTCTGTCAAAAAGATATTGAAAGGGAAACAATTCCAGTGTATCTAATCTTTCTCTGGAATGTGGTAAGTAAGGAAGTGTTTTGTGTGAGTCGCTGTCTGTATCCCCATGCCCGGGAAAGTGTTTGCCATTGGCCATCACGTGTTCATCCTGCAAACCCTGCATATACATATATGCTTTTTGAGACACTTTGTATTTATTTTCACCAAAGCTTCGCATGCCAATAACAGGATTGAGTGGGTTGCTATTCACATCGGCAACAGGCGCAAAGTTGACGTGAATACCCAAACGTTTACATTCACGAGCGATTTGCCTGCCCATTAGATAAATGAGTGAATCATTTTGCAGGGCTCCTAAAGTCATCTGCCTAGGATAACGTGGCGTGCTGTCCAGGCGCATGGCTAGTCCCCATTCCCCGTCAATACTATACAAAAGTGGAGTTTTGGCAATACTCTGATAATAATTAGCCAATTTGCCTTGCCTTACCGGCCCCCCCTGCATCCAAATCAATCCTCCTATTCTATATTTGGCAACAAGTTCTTTTATTTCGCGGACATGTTTAAGATCTTTGTTGCTGTAGGCCGCAACCATAAACAATTGTGCAAGGCGTTGTTCGGGATTAAGTGAGTTGAATACGGAATCCACCCAGTGATTTTGCAGGGAAATAAAATCGGGTTCTTTGTTTTTTTGTGTAAGGCTGCTAAAAGAAAATAGTGCAAGTACTACTACTAAAAAAGCAACTTTTACAAATTTGTTCATCTTTATAAAAGTAGTTTTAATAAAAAAGCTAAGGGTAAGGACTTAAAAATGTTTTTAACATCGGGTTTTTGATTGCGGGACTGGGTAAACCCTTGAAAAAAGCCCATTAATTAACCTTCATCCCCAAATTATGAAACACAAAACTCCACATATCGCTGAATTCGTCAATTTGCTTGGAAGTGGGTTTACCTGAGCCATGACCTGCGTTCATATCAATACGTATTAGTATTGGATTCTGGCTTTTATTTTTTTCCTGCAAAGTAGCGGCAAATTTAAAGGAATGCGCCGGCACTACTCTGTCATCGTGGTCGCCGGTTAAAACAAGCGTAGCGGGATAATTTTTAGCGCCAACATTGTGTAGTGGTGAATATTTTATCAAACATTCAAATTCGGGTTGGTTGTCGCTGCAACCATAGTCTACTTTCCAGGCGCGGCCAATGGTAAATAAGTGAAACCGCAACATATCCAACACTCCAACCGTTGGCAGGGCTACTTTGCAGATATCGGGGCGCTGTGTCATCACTGCTCCAATGAGCAAACCACCATTGCTTCTACCGTGAATGGCTATTTTGTTGTAAGAGGTATATTTCTTTGCCACTAAAAAATCACAGGCCGCGATAAAATCATCAAATACATTTTGCTTTTGGCATTTGGTTCCTTGTTTGTGCCATTCCTCTCCATACTCTCCACCGCCACGTATATTCGGCACACAATAAATGCCACCGGCTTCCAAAAAAACTGCTCTGTCCACCCTGAATTCGGGAGCATAAGAAATGTTGAAGCCACCATATCCAAAAACAAAACAAGGTGTTTCTTTATTCATGACCAAACCTTTTTTATGGGTGATAAACATGGGAATCATAGTACCATCCTTACTTTCATAAAATAGCTGCTCGGTGATGTATTTTTTTGAATCGAATTTACAATTCGGGTTAACTAGGGGTTTACTTTCCCAAGTCGTAGCATCCAAATAATAGGATTGCTCAGGAGCTGTGAATTGAGTAATGCTATACGTGGCAAATTTGTAAGTTTTATCACTACTAAACGAACCCATACGACACAAACCCGGCAATTTAATTTCTTTCTCCAGTGTGCCATTCAACGAGTAACAGTAGAGCCTGGAGGTTACATCTTTTAAATAACTAGCTATTATTTTGCCATTACATAATCTTGCGCTTTCCAGTAAATAACTACCCGCGGGTAAAATGGTCTTCCAATTTTTTTCATCGCTCGCTCCCACTTTAAAAGACACTAATTTATAAGTACCAGCATTTTTATTGGTTATCATGTAAAAAGTACTGTCTATGTTATCGATAATGGAATAGTCATTTTCGAAATTGTCCGAAATAACGGAAAAGCCGGCCTTTGGGTCTGATAGACTTTTAAACATCAACTTTTCGCCACTGGTACTCTTGCTCGTGCTGATAAATAAATACTTCTCATCGTCTGTTACAAAAGTTCCAAAATTATAATCCGGGTTGTCTTTATCCTCAAATATCAAAACATCTTGATCCTGTTTTGTTCCCAAAGCATGATAATACACTTTATGAAATTGATTTTTTTGCGACAAATCACTTCCACCAGGTTCGCCATAACGACTGTAATAAATGCCATTACCCCGCCAATTCAAACTGCTGAATTTTACCCAATGAACCACCTCGTCTAAATCTTTTTTAGTGGCAATATCCCTGAAATGAATTTCTACCCAATCGCTACCGGCCCTGGAAATACCATATGCTAAGGTTTTTCCGTCTTTTGATACCGACGTGCCGCTTAAGGAAATGGTTCCATCAGTCGATAAGCTGTTGGGGTCTAATAAAATTTCTCCCGCGTCTTCCAGAGATTTTTTAATGTACATCACACTTTGGTTTTGCAAACCGTTATTTTTAAAACAAAAAAAGGAATTGCCTTTTTTATAGGGTGTTGACTGCCGGCTATAATTCCACAGTTCAGTTAACCTGTTTTTAATTTTATCTCTTCCGGTAATTTGTTTCAAATACGTGTTGGTAAAAGAATTTTGTTGTTGCAGCCAAGCCCCCGTCTGAGCACCTCGGTCATCTTCCAACCAACGGTAGGGGTCTTCTACCTTTGTGCCAAAATAATAGTCAACGACTTGTTGTTTTTGGCTTGGAGGATAAGAAAGATTTGTTTGCGAAAAACCCGCCACCGCGGGAGAAAACAAAAATATTAGAAGATGTTTTGGTTTAAGCATTTTCAAAAGCACGTTGTTGATATGTAAATAAAGTAGTTCGATTATGCGCATCTCTCTCTCATATTTTTGTAAATGTAGATGTTTAAAACTGGATTTTCAATTAAATACAAAGCTCCAAATACCCATTTGAAAATTACCTTGCTTCTTGCTTTACTTTGCTTGAAGCTTATCTCGCAGCCTCCCGAATTGAAATTACAATTTAAACTTTATGATTATATTGAGCAATATTCCGAAGAAGCTATTAACCAAATGATTCAGTTTAAAATCCCAGCCAGCGTGGTTTTGGCACAAGCCATTTTTGAAAGTGGGAGTGGAACCAGCAAGCTGGCAAAAAAATCTAACAATCATTTCGGGATTAAATGCCACGATGGTTGGGTCGGTGACACTATTGTGAAAGATGATGACACGCTCAACGAGTGTTTTAGAAAATACGAAACTGTTGCGGAGTCTTACCGCGATCATAGTTTGTTTTTAGTAACCAGAGAACGTTACGCCCATCTTTTTCAATTATCCTCGAACGATTATGTAGGCTGGTGCAACGGTTTAAAAAACGCAGGCTATGCCACTTACCCATCTTATGCAGAAGAACTTATCCGTTTGATTGAAGAAGAAAAGCTATACGAATTAGATCAATACATTCCTCTTGAGCAAAAAACATTTTCTTTAGCTCGAAGCAATAAAGCCGAACCAGAAATAAAATCCTCTAAATTGAAGTCAAACAGTTTTTCTATTCTCGACTTTAGCAAAAATGGGTTTTTGTGGCTCGAAGCCAAAGATGTTTTGATTCAAAGTCTGGACATGATTATAGAAACCGGAGGCGAAGAAGGTGAAGGGTTTGCGGATATTAATTCGTTGCCGAGATAGTTTAGTAAAAATCTTTTTCCGCAACCCTGACATAATCTAGAAGTCATCTCAAAAATACACTAATACCGAAGTGTCCCTTCGAGCGTAGCCCGATGGTCATCGGGCGAGAAGGGCATTATTTTACGGCTGTTCTGGTCTCCACGCTATAGCGTGGCGCTGGATCGGACAACGCTTTTTATTTTTGAGATGGCTTCTGGTAATTTAAAACTACATGAAACAAGCATTGCTGAAGAAGCAAGAAACCATTACATTTATGGTTCAAATTTAAGATTATGGAATTTAGAATAGAAAAAGACACCATGGGTGAAGTTAAAGTACCAGCCCATGTGTATTGGGGTGCGCAAACCGAACGTAGCCGCAACAATTTTAAAATTGGGCCTGAGGCCAGCATGCCAAAAGAAATTATTTATGCTTTTGGATATTTGAAAAAAGCCGCCGCCATGGCCAACTGCGATTTGGGTGTTTTAAGCAAAGACAAATGCGACATGATTGCAAAAGTGTGCGATGAAATAACAGCAGGGAAGTTAGATGATCAATTTCCTCTTGTTATATGGCAAACAGGTTCTGGTACTCAGAGCAACATGAATGCTAACGAAGTAATCGCCTATAGAGCTCATGTTATAAATGGCGGTAATCTTAATGATGAAAAGAAAGTGCTACATCCAAATGATGATGTAAACAAATCGCAAAGCAGTAACGATACTTACCCTACCGCTATGCACATCGCCACCTACAAACAAGTGGCTGAAATTACCATTCCTGGTCTTCAGAAATTAAGGAATGCCTTGCACTCAAAGGCCGAGGCCTTTAAAACAATTATAAAAACAGGTCGCACACACTTTATGGATGCGACTCCTTTGTCACTTGGTCAGGAGTTTAGCGGCTATGTGCAACAAATTGATAACGGCATCCGTGCCTTAAAAAATGCTTTGGAAGCAGTCAAAGAACTGGCTTTGGGCGGAACAGCTGTTGGCACTGGACTAAATACACCCAAAGGTTATGATGTTTTGGTTGCTAAAAAAATTGCTGAACTTACGGGATTACCTTTTGTAACGGCCCCCAACAAATTTGAAGCTTTGGCTGCGCACGATGCGATGGTGGAAATGAGCGGTGCCTTAAAACGGACGGCAGTTTCTCTGATGAAAATAGCGAACGATATTCGCATGTTATCTTCCGGTCCGCGCTGTGGAATTGGAGAAATCATTATTCCAGACAATGAACCCGGTTCATCCATTATGCCAGGAAAAGTTAATCCCACTCAGCCGGAAGCTATGACCATGGTTTGCGCGCAGGTGATTGGTAACGATGTCGCTGTATCTGTCGGAGGTTCCATGGGGCATTTTGAATTGAACGTGTTTAAACCGGTTATAGCATCTAACGTACTACAGAGTGCCAGATTGATTGGTGATGTTTGCGTGAGCTTTACAGAAAAATGCGCAGAAGGGATTGAACCTAATTTACCTATGTTAAAACAACATTTGGAAAACTCCTTAATGTTGGTTACAGCGTTAAATCCGCACATTG
>CALMND010000220.1 GCA_937868565.1 uncultured Bacteroidota bacterium
GGTTATATTTTTTACGGAATAAGTATGGTTATGACACAGGCATTGAATGGAGCAGGAGATACACGAACACCAACACTTATTAACTTTTTTGGATTCTGGTTGTTTCAAGTGCCATTGGCTTATTTTTTAGCAAAGGGGTTGGATTTAAAATCAACGGGGGCCTTTATTGCAATTCCGGTTGCAGAAACAATTATCGCTTTGGTGGCCTGGTATTATTTCAAAAAAGGAAAATGGAAAGACGTGAAGGTTTAAGAATTTTCCATTTTGAGCAATTCGTCAACCTTCTTATTCCTATAAGCAAAAATGATCTCGAGTTGTTTTTTAACAAGGAATTTGTTTACCAGTTGTCCAATTCTTCCAAAAGGTAATTTGTAGTGTACGATATCTGTCATTTCTACGCCACCCGGAATTTCCTTGAAAAAATGTTTGTGATGCCAAAAGGAATATGGTCCAAACCTCTGTTCATCGACAAAAAAGACGCCCTTATTTACATGAGTAATTTCGGTCACCCAATATAATTTAATGCCTAATATTGGTGAAACTGTGTATTCTATAATTTGACCGGCATGCATTTTTTCGACGTCATCTTTAGCGCTCAAAATTTGAAACCCTAAATGAGGTGGCGTAATTTGAGCTAAATTATAGGGTGAACTCATAAATCACCTAACACAGTATAGATTATTTTTAATAACCTGCTTAGTTTTAAACGTATGTAACATAAGAAAACTTTTAAGAAGCATATAAAAGTACTAAAACAATAAAAATTAGTGCTGCTATTTTGTTTAATATTTTACTAATAGTGTTAAACAATTTTTATACCTTTGATTAGGAGGATTTCAATTACATACTTATTTTTAAATAAACTGACATGATGCAAAATCCAATTGACAAAGAAAAAGTTGCCGAGTATCCGGCTTTATTGCTATATCCACATAATATCGGTAGTATAGTTATTAAGCCGGAAGATGCGGGCAAACTCAAATCAAGAGCTCTAAGTGCTATGCATGAGCAAACCACAAGAGAGTTACACCAAATTCAAAAACAGGCTGAATTGCTTGCTCAGCAGGCTAATGAAATAAGGAAACGCATACTTATCAGCGAGAAAATTTATCAAGCTAAATTACCCTTTGAACCTTTTATTGGCAATGTTTATCATCTCTACAAGAAAGGAGAAGAATATATTTTGATGTTAATCGGGCCTCATGAATGGGGTAGAAGCCATAATAATCTTGAGTTTATAGCGAGTGTGAAATTGTTAAGCGATCATACCTGGGAGTTAACAGATAATATGATTAATTTGTAGAGTTTATAAAATTAAACAGACCTGAATAGAATTATATTAAGTTTAAAATCACATAAAATGAAATATTACCGAATTGCAGAACTCGAGCAATTATCGGGTGTAAAGGCGCATACTATCAGGATTTGGGAAAAACGTTACAATCTGATCAGTCCTGAAAGAACAGATACCAACATCCGATTATACAACGACCACCAAGTTCGTAAACTCCTTAACATAACGGCCTTGCTCGCAAGCGGGGTTAAAATTTCGAAAGTAGCCCTGCTAAGTGAAAACGACATTCATTCAAGAGTCCGTCAAATTCAGTCTAAATCAAACACTGATGTGGCAACATTTTCTTATATCAACGACCTTACATCGTCTATGCTAGATTTTAACGAAGAGCTTTTCGAAAATGCACTTACCAAGGCTATTAGCCAAATGGGCCTATTTGAAGCAATGACTAAAGTGTTCTATCCGTTCCTCTATAAAATAGGCCTCATGTGGACTACAGATGGCACGATGCCGGTTCAAGAACATTTTGCATCAAACATTATACAACGAAAATTAATCGCCATTATAGACGCACTTCCACCTTGCACTAAAAAAAATAAAATCTTCATGCTGATGTTACCACCTATGGAATGGCACGAAATTGGTTTACTTTTTTCAAATTACATTATCAAGTCCAAGGGCTTTCGTACTATCTATCTAGGTCAAAACGTACCTTACGACAATGTAGCCCCCATCATAAAACTATGTAAGGTTACACATGTACTTATATTTCTTGTATCTAGGCGGAATGAATCGGAAGTTAGAGAACTGAGAAAGCACCTTAATCTATCCGCTTCCACACAATTATTAGTGGCAGGTGGTGCGTCTCAGACAGCTTTGGTGGGCAAAAATAAAAATTCACATATCATGACTCATCCCACCGATTTGTTAAAATTTCTATAACTTGGCGTTTTTGTTGTTTTGTTTATTATTTTTACATAAACATTAAACAAAAAAAGTGTTTAAACTAAGTATTATAGGGAGTGGTTTCTCGGGTCTTTCCGCTGCTTGTTTTGCCGCTCGTGCAGGGCATCAAGTAACTGTTTTTGAAAAAAACGATACTCATGGAGGAAGAGCCAGAAGTTTTTCTGACCAAGGTTTTTTGTTTGACATGGGGCCAAGCTGGTATTGGATGCCCGATGTTTTTGAAAAATTCTTTAACAGCTTTGGAAAATCCTGTTCGGATTATTACCAACTGGTAAAAACAAATCCTGCTTTCCAAGTTATCTATCGCGACAATGAGACCATACAAATACCTAATACGTTAGAGGAACTCTATGAAGTTTTTGAGTCGATAGAAGAAGGCTCCGCTAAGCAACTAAAAAAATTCCTGGCGGAGGGTGAGATGAAATATAAAATTGCGATGGAAAGCCTTATTTACAAACCTGCCTTCACGCCTTTTGAGTATGCCAGCTACGATGTGTTTAAGGGCGCCTTGCACACTGATATCTTGAGTTCTATGAGTACCTATGTTAGGCGATTCTTTAAGAACGAAAAACTCATCTCACTGATGGAATTTCCGGTTCTTTTTCTTGGTGCTTTGCCAGAAAAAATTCCGGCTTTGTATAGCTTAATGAATTATGCTGCTTTTTCAATGGGAACCTGGTATCCTCTGGGTGGGATGTGCAAAATAGTTGAAGCCATGCACGAGCTTGGTCGAAGTATCGGAGTAGAATACAAAACACAAAAGGAGATCAAAGAAATAATTGTATCTAATGGCAAGGTGAATAGTTTAGTTACCGGCGAAGGGTTCTATAATACGGATGCGCTTATTGCTACAGGTGATTATCATCACATAGAATCGCGATTGTTACTTGAAAAATATAGAAACTACTCGAATCAGTATTGGGACGAGAGGACAATGGCCCCCTCATGCCTTATATTTTATCTTGGCATTAGTAAAAAAATTAATGGTTTGGTTCATCACAATTTGTTTTTTGATGCAGACTTTAACAAACATGCTGAAGAGATATATAGAAGGCCCCAGTGGCCTGCAGACCCCTTATTCTATGTTTGTTGCCCTTCAAAAACAGATGATTCGGTGGCTCCGAATGGAATGGAGAATTTATTCATACTAATTCCGCTGGCAGCCGGAATTAAAGATGAAAAAGCGTTACACGAAATTTACTTTGACAAAGTAATTGATAGAATTGAAAAAAAATGCGGCGAAAAAATAAAAACTCACATTCTTTCAAAAAGAAGTTATTGCTTACAGGATTTCGAAAAAGACTATAACGCCTACAAAGGGAATGCGTATGGTCTTGCAAATACTTTAGGTCAAACGGCCTTTATGAAGCCAAGCATGAGAAACAAAAAAGTTAAAAACCTGTTCTATGCGGGGCAACTAACCGTTCCCGGGCCAGGGGTTCCACCGGCTCTTATTTCGGGACAAATCGCAGCAGAACAGGTAATTAAATACTTCGGCAAAACGAACCGAGCCCCAACACCTAAACGGAATGAAAGCACTTTTTGATAATATATCAGCCACATCGAGTCGTCTTGTAACCAAGACATACAGCACGAGTTTTTCTATTGGCATTTATTGTTTGCATAAACGATTTCACAAAGCCATCTACAATATTTATGGCTTTGTACGCTTTGCTGATGAAATTGTGGATTCCTTTCACGGATATGACAAAAAAACTCTGCTGGCGGAATTTAAACAAGATACTTACAAAGCGATTGAAAGAAAAATAAGTCTTAATCCCATTCTGAATAGTTTTCAGGAAGTATTTCATGCCTATGGTATCGACATTGAACTAGTGGATAGCTTTTTAGGAAGCATGGAAATGGATTTGGATCAGAGTTCCCATTCCAAAAGCTCTTATGATAATTACATTCTTGGATCTGCTGAAGTGGTTGGACTCATGTGCCTTAGAGTGTTTTCAGAAGGAGACGATTTAAACTATAAAATACTTAAACCTTACGCCATGAGTTTGGGTTCCGCATTTCAGAAGGTTAATTTTTTCGTGACCTAAGGAATGACTATGCCGTGTTGGGAAGAACATATTTTCCAAAAATTGATTTGAATGATTTTCAAAATGAACAAAAGGTGGCCATTGAAAAAGAAATAGAAGCCGACTTTGAGAAAGCACTAAAAGGCATTAAAGAACTTCCTTCTTCATCTCGATTAGGGGTCTACGTAGCTTATGCATACTACAAAAATTTGTTCAATAAGATAAAAGCCATTCCCCCCGAAAAAATTCTCAACGAGCGGGTAAGAGTTCCCAATACCGAGAAATTGATTTTGCTACTTACCTCTTATTTTAAACATACGCTTAGACTAATATAAATTGAATATGCTACCTTTATCAATTATTTTATTAAACTGCCAGAATTAGAAAGGAATGAAACCATGAAAAATATTCTTATCCTTTTTTTATTCCACTTTTCTTCGCCCGAAATGGATGTTCAGGTGTATCGAGACCTTCTCCATCGCTCGGTGTACAACGCCGAGGTGGCCAGATATTATTTTGATAAAATGAGAACGACCGATGCGCGAAATAGTGCAATCGTAAGAGGTTATAAAGCTATGTCTTACTTTATAATGTGTAAACACACCTATAACCCCTTCAGTAAAATAGCTTATTTCAACAAAGGAAAAAGGGAATTGGAGTCTGCGATTAACATGCAAAGCGATAACAAGGAGTTACTCTTTTTGCGACTGGCAACACAATGCAATACCCCCGCTTTTCTCGGATATAGTGTGAATATTGAGTCTGATAAGAGAGCCTTGCTGAACTACCTTGCTTTAAAATCTGCACATGAGGATAAAGACCTGAGAGATAAAATCATAAGATTTATTCTGCAATGCAAACAATATACAAATTCAGAGAAGAGTTTTGTAAAAGAAAATTATTTAATCGCTAGTTAACTTGGGAACACTTATCACTTTAATAACTTTTGTTTCTATGGAGTGCGTGACCTGGCTAAGCCATAAATTTATCATGCATGGTTGGCTCTGGAATTTGCATGAAGATCATCATAATAAAAAGCCAGCTACAATTTTTGAAAAAAACGACACCTTTTTCATCATATTTGCGATACCTTCCATTTTGCTTTTTGGTCTGGGAACATATGTGAGCAGCTTACATTTATTGTTTTTTATTGGCTTGGGAATACTCCTTTATGGTATTGCTTACTTTCTCGTGCACGATGTTTTTATTCACCAGCGCTTTAAACTTTTTACCCGTAGCAACAATTTTTACCTCAGAGCTCTTCGCAAGGCACACAAAAAACATCATAAACATTTGGATAAACACCACGGAGAGTGTTTTGGTATGTTGTGGGTGCCCATAAAGTACTTTAGGGATGAGTTAAAGAGAAGCTAGATTGAACCAGCACTATACATACTTTTGGGTGGATTTTTTTTGCTTTATTTTTCCGTTTGCGTTTTCCTTTCATCCTGCCTTTCGTTTTTATCGCCAATGGAGAGTTTTTTTACCTGCTAATCTTATTACCGCTTGTTTTTTTATTAGTTGGGACATCTTATATACTCATTTGGGTGTTTGGGAATTTAACCCCAACTATACTTTGAGTCCAAGGTTTTTTAACCTACCGTTGGAGGAAGTTTTCTTTTTTGTTGCTATACCATACGCTTGTGTATTTTCTTATCATTGTTTAACGCTTTATGTCCAACGGTCATTTGATCCAAGATTCTGGGACAGCCTAAGTATACTGCTTCCCGTTTTACTTCTGGTTGTTGCAGTTCTACATTTTGAAAAACTATATACTTCCGTTACATTTACTTTGTTGGGACTATTTATTGTATTTCTAAAATTCAGAAAAGTAAATTATCTATACCGGTTCTTTATTTGTTTTTTATTCATATTTCCCTTTTTCATGATTTCCAACGGAATTTTAACGGGTAGTTTTATTGACGAACCTGTGGTTAACTACAACGATTCTCTATATTTAGGCGTTCGTTTATTCACGATTCCTTTGGAGGATGTTTTTTACGGAATGTTGCTACTTTTGTGTAACATAAGCCTCTTTGAGCTTTTTATATCCCGAAGGAAACGCACTTAGACACTTTTGGAATTCCAACCAAAAAGTGGTCGGAAGTTTTTTCCCTATCATATTTTCCCTCTTTATGATTGCTCCCAGTAAACTCATATCTAAACGTTCCCAACTCACCTCAATGTTTTCCTTTATACCTATATCTGGCACCATTTGATTTCCATTATATTTTAGCTTATTTTCTTTCATCGCCAAAAAACATAGCTCAGACCTTTTTCGGGCATATACAAATCCAGAGCGGGAGCTCCGCTTTAAATAAAAGAGATGACACTGGATTATTATTCATATCCACTATTTGTCCTTTGTTTTCTAAAAATTTTACTGGCCGGTTTTTAAACCAGTTTTCAGTTTTTGATTTTGCGTTTTTTTTGATTCGTCTATTGATATAGAGTTTCCTGCGTAAGCAAATGAGTTAAGGTAAAGAAAACTTATCGTTTGACGTCTTGCTTGTAAAAAAGCTGGATGGATTATCATTTGTATTTTTTTCTTTAAGTTAAGTAAATTTATAAAAACAACTATCGATTGCTAATTGTGGCATGCGGGTGTTAAAAATCGAAAACAAAGCTTATCTTAACTTAATAATTTAAGCAGCTAATGTCCAATTTATATTTGCTTCTAAATATTCCTTCTGATTCGGGCAGAGATGAAATAGAAGCCGCATTCAAAAAATTTAAAAAGGAATTAGTTAAATACAACGGAGGAACGGAGTTAGGCGAAGAAGAAATAATTCAACAATTTCCAGAAATACATAAAGCGTACGTAACGCTCCTCAATCCAGAGGAAAGAAAAATTCACGACGCAAAATTAATAAAAAACCAAACTTTAGCTTTAAAAGTAGAATCTGAAGCCCCGGTCGAAATAGAAGAGAAAATAAGTTTTAGTGTAAGACTCAAACATTTTTTTTCATATCTTATTTTTGGCCTTTTAACGCTTTTACTGATTGGGTTGCTGTACTATTTAACCAGTTTTTCGTTATAAATTCAGAAAAGAAAAAGCCCGTAAGTGTTTTACTACGGGCTCTATCTTTACAAACGTATTACTTATTCACAATTATTTTTCTATTAATCTTATCATTGCCGTTTTCAGATGTAATAAAATAAACACCACTTGCAAGACCCGCTATGTGCGCCTTGTAATTAGAGTCTGCAGTTATTTTAATAATCCTCAGCGTTTGACCTAATTCATTCACCAGGTTAAGAATCATTTCAGAATTCGCTTCAATAACAAACTCTTCTGAACTAGGGTTTGGATAAATTGACAAGCCCTTATTAAAGTCGAGTTCCATAAAACCCTGGCAGGTATTTACTCTTACCTGAACAGTATTTGTTTTGGAACAATTGT
>CALMND010000221.1 GCA_937868565.1 uncultured Bacteroidota bacterium
TTTATTCATTATTTTCTTTAAAGCACTAAAAGTTATCGCGTATCCCCCTAAAAGAAAATTTATTCTATCCAGTTCTTTGAGGTTCTGAAACAGATCCAACTCCGGAATAGAATCCCCGTCCAATAACTCTTTTTTATTGCTTCTATGCTTAAACATAGCTGAGCTGCATGGTTTCAATGCTTAAGCCAGGACCAAAGGCAGCAGCGAAAATAGTTTTACCTGCATGTTGTGATTGTTTATTTTCAATCAATTTCTTAATTACAAAAAGTATGGTAGCGGAAGACATATTTCCGTAGTCTCTTAAGGTTTCATAGGACTCTTTTAAATCTTCTTGTTTTAAATCTAACGCAGCTGCAAAATCATCTAATATTCTTTTACCACCGGGGTGAATTGCCCAGTAATTAACTGTGTTTATATCGGTTAGAATTGAAGCAATCATCTCCTTCATGCTACCATTAATAAGTTGTGAAACATATGAACTCAAATTCATGACAAAACCCTTTTCCGAAAGTTGCCAGGCCATTTCGTCGCGTCCTTTTAGTAACAGCAGCGAGTTAAACGATTTGATTTTTATTTTTTGAATGTAAGGTAGAAGAGGTTGATTCGAGTCGACCAAAACTACCGAACAACCGTCCCCGAATAAGGCTGTCGAAAGAATATAATCATCACTGTAATTTTTTTGGAAATGGATAGTGCACAATTCGGTACAAACAATTAGTACTTTTGAATAGGGCACACTATTACAAATAGCGTGAGCGCTATTTAGCGCCAGAATTGCGGCGTTGCAACCCATAAAATTAATACTGCTACGCTGGGTGGAGGGCTTTAGATCTAATTCTTGAATGATTTCTACGTCCAAACCAGGTGCAAAAAGTCCGGTGCAAGTAACAGTAATAACATGAGTAATGGAATCTTTTATGTTTTCAAAATTTTTAATTTTTTTTATCGCACTTATAGAAAGTCTTATCGCCTCTTTTTTAAAAATTGCCATTCTTTGACTTAGTGAAGGCTCGGGTTCTAGAGACGCGTTATTGGGGAAAAAAACAAAATCCTTCGGCTCATTGCTAAAATCAGCAAGTACAGAGTACCTTGTTTCAATCCCCGATTTGTTGGCTACTGCCTTTATTTTGCGTTTTATCTGTTCATTATCGGTTGAATTCTGAAAAAAGGAAGCAATGATATCGCGTTTATGACAATAGTCAGGCAACGCAATTTCTATGGCCGCAATATAACTCATGTCGTAAAAGCTATAAAACACAGTACCGTAAAACAAACGTTCATGCATATTGATGCAATCGTATTCATTCTCATAGTATTCGTGAAATTGGCCTCGTTTTTATTCCTAAGGACTTTTACAAACCAATAACCAAAGTATGAAACAATGGGCAAAAAAAATAGTTGCAAAATAAAAAACTGATTTAACTTGCCGATTTCTTTAAAATACAGGTAGTAAAATATGTTGCATAAAGCGAACATCAGAGCAGTAAAAATGAAAGTTCCTGTGTACCCCAATTTATAACTTAACGTTGTAACTCCATCCGCAAGATCCTCTTTATGCTGATATATTTGGGTCAAAGGATAAGCCCCAGCGATTTGAAAGGAACAGGCAAATAAAATCCATATATGTTGTCTCGAAAATTCGAATTCAGAAAAATTTATACCAACATAACACATAAAAAAAGTAAAAGCTCCCTGAAAGACAACCACCGTTAAAAACCCTATTATAGGATATTTTTTTAACCTTACCAATCGGGAGCTGTACGCTCTGGAAGCCATAATATAAATAAACACCGCCATAGAAAATATAGGGGTCACAAATAAAAATGAAAGCCCTGTAGATATGATATCCATGATAAGGGTAAGGTAAAATAATTGCCTGGTTGGCACTGGTGGTTTTTCTAATCCACCAATCGGGCCTTCATCTCTATCTACAAAGCTATTGTAACCATTGCTGGCCGGATAAACCAACAGATGGATAACTAAAAACGTTATCAAGGTATGAAGTCGGTCTATTGACCCCGACTGACTCAAGGTCAGTATAAAAATCGGCATCAGGAAAAATGAAAAGGGAAGCCTTAAGAGAAGCAACGTAGCTTTATTCAGGGAAAACTGCACGTTATTTAGAGTTTGAGGTTTTCAAACTATTCCATTTTATTTAAATGACTATTCCGTTTACTGTACAGAAAGTAAACTAAAACACCAAGTAAACCCCAAATAATAAAAAATTTCCAGGTTGCTAAACGTACTTGTGTCATCAAAAACAAATTAAACAAAACACCTAAAGTACCCACAACAAAAACTGCTGGCGTTCGGTAAGGTCTTTCTAATTCTGGTCGTTTAACTCGTAATATCATAACGGCAACACACACCATAGCGAATGCCAGTAAAGTACCCATACTGCACATTTCGCTCACTCGGTCAATTGGTGTTAAGGCTGCGACAATTGAAATAATTAAACCTACTAGAATGGTGCTTTTGTAAGGTGTTTTGAAAGTTGGATGCAAGGTACCAAACAATCCGTTTGGTAATAATCCATCTTTGGCCATTCCTAAGAATATACGTGTTTGTCCAAGCATCATCACCAACATCACAGAAGTTAAACCAGCCACAGCCGCTATGGTGATTATAAATACGGCCCAATTAATTCCAATACCCGAGAAAGCGGATGCAACAGGGGCAGCTTTATCAAGTTGATCGTATTTAACCATTCCGGTTAAGACTAACGAAACGAGTATGTAGAGTATTGTACATATAACAAGTGAAGCAATAATGGCGAAGGGAACATCTTTTTTAGGATTAATGGCTTCACCTGCTTGAGTTGAAACCGCGTCGAAACCTATGTAGGCAAAGAACACGATGGTTGCAGCGGTCAAAACCCCCCCAAAACCAAATTTTACAGTTTCTTTTCCATCATCTCCCACGCTTGTAACTTCATCGGGAATAAAAGGCGTCCAGTTCTCTACATTAACATAAAATGCACCAACT
>CALMND010000222.1 GCA_937868565.1 uncultured Bacteroidota bacterium
CGGAGCTTTCTCCACGCTTTCTGTTACAAGCCATCCATTTATTAATACCGGTTCTTTTACAAAAACGTATAGTGTTAGTTTAGTTATAACTGATTTAAACACGTGTAAAGATTCTTTAGCAGTTCCGGTACATGTGCGTGCCAAACCTGAGTTTATCATTTCTTCAACGCCCGACAATGGCTGCACCCCGCTCAACGTGCTTTTCAGAAAAATAAACGGCGCAGCAAAATATGAATGGAGTTATAACGGCATTGTATTTGGAAGCACCGGGGACATCACAAGCTCTTTTGAGAATAAAGATAATACTACCAAGACCATAAAGATTCGCTTGATTGCCAGTGATATTTATCAATGCGCAGATACTTCTGAAAAAAATATTTCAATCTATCCGAAGCCAGTTGCCAAATTTACGGCAGATCCACTGACATCATATTTGCCGGGGCCTTCTGTACGTTTTACAAATTTATCAGCGGGAGCTAGTTCTTTTTCATGGAACTTTGGCGACGGAGGTAGTTCAAAGGAGAAAGATCCAGAATACAATTATTCAAAAGCAGGCGAATTTCCTGTAATTTTGGTTGCGAGTAGTTTAAATAATTGCCGTGATACTTTTTTATTGGCACAAAAAATAACTGTTATTGAGGAATCCCTTGTTCAGGTACCAAATGCCTTTTCTCCAAATTTACTGGGTTCACCTGGGAACGTTTATGACCCAAAAGACAAGAGCAATGATATTTTTCACCCAAATATTAAGGGCGCCGAAAGATATGTACTTAGTATTTTCTCACGTTGGGGCGAATTATTATATGAAACTAGGAATCCTGATGAAGGGTGGGATGGTTATTACAAAGGAAAACTATGTACTCAGGATGTATATATATGGAAAATCAGTGCTACGTTTATTGATGGTGGGAATTACAACAAAACAGGAGACCTACTGCTATTGAGATAATATGAGAATAAAATTAAATATTCTTCTTGCAGTATTTATCTACCTTGCGCATTTAACAACAATTGCCCAAAGCACAGCGACTAAAAAAGTCGTTAAAAGTCTTTTGAGTGACGCGAAATTTAGTTTCGATTCAGAAGATTATCCAACAGCTTGGCAAATTTACAGACAGGTACTATCAATAGATCAACATAACGACGAGGCCTCGGTTAATGGTGCTCTTTGTGCTATCAAATTGCGATTTGTGTTGGACAGCACCGTTGACCTGATTTCCAACCTAAGCCACTCTAACTTAACAGAAGCAAAATATTGCTTAGCCAGAATTAAACAGAAACAAAAACATTTTGATCAATCCATTTTATTATTTAATGAATATAACCTTATTGACCAGAAGAAAAGAATTTTCAAAACAGAGGAAACTGACTACCTTATTAAAAACTGTAAGGACGCTCAACAGCTGATTTCACAGCCTCACAGGGCAGCTATAAAAAACATGGGGTCTAATATTAATTCACAATATGCAGATTATGTGCCTGTCATTGTGCCCGACGAATCAGCGCTTTATTTCACCTCGAAAAGACCAGGCTCGCCAAACAGCAAAGTGAATGGGGATGACAACTACTACGAGGACGTATATGTTTCCTTTAATTATAAAGGTACTTGGGAAAGGGCTCAAAACGCAGGAAAACCAATTAATAGCGAAACGAACGATGGATGCGTCGCCATTAGTCCTGATGGGCATAAAATGATTGTATACCGAACTGCTTCCGATATGGTGAGTGGAGATTTATATATTACCAGAGCCGGAAAAGATAACAAGTGGCAACCTTTAGAATTAATGAGCAAGGAAATTAATTCTCACTATGTTGAAAGTAGCGCATGTTTTAGTAACGATACTAGTGAAATTTATTTTAGTAGTAACCGACCCGGTGGATATGGTGGAAAAGATATTTACCGAATTAAAAAACTGCCTAACGGAAAGTGGAGTACCGCATACAACCTCGGGCCGCAAGTAAATACAAAATACGATGAGGATGCGCCGTTCCTGCATCCAGACGGAGTTACCCTTTTCTTTAGTAGCAGAGGTCATAATACTATGGGTGAATACGACGTTTTCAAGAGCGTGCTTAATGAGGAAACACATTTATTTTCAAAAGCTGAAAACCTAGGCTACCCTATTAACGATGTAGGTGATGATATATTTTTTGTATTGAGTGTCGACGGAAAGCGAGGTTACTATTCCTCTATCAAAAGTGACTCATATGGTGATGTTGACATTTACCAAGTGGACACTCGTTATGGAGACAATGACCTGAAAGTCAAGTTAGGCTTAGCCTTTTTGGATGATAGCCCGGGAAGAGTTAAAATTACGCTTATTGACAAGGAAACAAATGAAGAAACGGGACACTTTTACTCGCATCCAGTTACGGGTAAATTCATTTTGGTAATGAATCCTCTCAAATCCTATAAAGCGATTGTTGAAGAGGAAGGTTTCGATACAGTTGAAAGAGACTTAACTCCAATTGTAATGGAGAAATCAGACATTGAATTAGAGTTCAAACTCAAAAAAGGATAATGCGTAAAAAAATAATTATACATCTCGTTGTGTTGGTTACATTCATTCAGTTACCGGCGCAAGAAATGCAATTCACTCAGTTTTACGCTTCGCCCTTGTTTCTTAATCCGGCCTTTACAGGCTTAACCTACGAGCATCGATTCACTGCCACATACCGCAATCAATGGCCGGGAATTAAACGAGCATTCACTACCTATATGGCCTCATACGATTATAACATCTCAAGCCTAAAAAGTGGAATAGGAGGATTCGTAGTGCAAGACAGGGCTGGAACCTCCAATTTAGTAACTACTCAGATAGGTGGTAATTTTGCCTACAGCGCCAAAATTAATAAAACAACTGAGTTCAGAGGCGGTATTACTTTGGCGGTTACACAGAAAAAACTTGATAACACCACCTTAATTTTTAATGATCAACTTATTACTGGAAGTCCCTCTCAGGAATCGAGAGGCATCGAACCTACCAGTTATGCGGACATAGGAACCGGGGTACTTATTAACTCCAAAAATTATTGGTTTGGTGTAGCTGCCAAACACATTAACCAACCGAATGCAAGTTTAACGGGCAAAGCAGACCAAATACTTCCTGTTTATATAACTGCACACGGCGGATACCGATATATAATTTCAGCTTTGGGCACGAGTAAATCAAAAATAGAAGAATTTATTAGCGCTAGTATTAATTATCGAAGAGAACAAAAATACGACCAGTTGGATATTGGCGCATATTATTTTAAATCCATAATTAACGTTGGGCTTTGGTACAGAGGATTACCCTTTAAACGATACAAGCCCGGTTATCCAACACGTGAAGGTATTGCTGTGCTTCTTGGAGCCGAAATACCAGACAAAAATTTACGAATTGGATACAGTTACGATATTACCATTTCAAGACTTGGTTTAAATAATACTTACGGTGCCCACGAAATAACTTTAGTTTATGAAGTTGCGAAAAAACGCAAACGCAACCGGAGAGTTTTAGTGAGTTGTCCTAAGTTTTAGGGCATGGCTTCTATTTTACCTGTCATTCATAACTTTTAGAAATTTACAAGGCTTCGCCTGCGTAGCCAGTCGCTTACTTTCACAGAAAAAAGCTCCTTTTTGATTTACACTCCTGTTAAGTTACATCGCCTATTAAACTGATTTTAACTCAGATTATGCATTACTTCTATTGCGAGCGAAAACTGCCGAAAATATGGAAATTAGTGATTTTTGCTACATACCATAATGGTAACTAGGTTACAATTGCATAAGTTCTCTCGATTGCAATTGGAATTAATAGGCTTTTGACTTTCACTAGGAACTTCTGACACCTAATTTGGTTTAATGTTATGATATGTGACACAGAACGCTCCAAAAGTACATGAACCAATGGCTTGTATTTTCTTTAAACCTTGATTGGTGATAATAAATCTATCATCCAATTCCAAAAAAAGATACTTGAGTGTTTGCGAAATTCTATGGATTAAAATGATTTTTTTGAGGTTTGTTCTCAAAAAAACGCATTTAATATCTCATTGCTTCTGTAAATAACAGCCTGGTAGATGAAAGAAAAATAAAAGGCGTAAATCTACTTTGATTCGGCATAGTTTTTCTTAAAATAAAAATGGACATTGAATTTGTTTCAATGTCCATTATATAGTGATTTGTTTAGCTTAAGCTTTTCTGACATTTTTGCCAGAAGACCAACTAAAAATTATTTCTTAAAGTCTATTCTGTACAAGTTACCTTTTATTAAAACCTCGCCCGTATTATCACATTGCAAAGGAGAACCTGAATGACCTTCACTTCCAAAATATACTTGTCTAGGATATTGTGTTCCAGTTGTAAAAGACATAATACCACTAGAAATCGGATGAAAAGTATCAAAACGAGTAACTGGAGTCGTTCCATTCAGAGTTACGTCAGCAACCCTATCAGGAGTACAAGAATAATCTCTAATCAAAGGGTTGGCACTCGTAACTTCTATAGTAAACGGAATAGTTCGTGAAGTAAAACCAGTAGCATTTACTTCATAAGAAACCACCCCTTTTCTCCAATTTATTAAAGAATCTGTTTTATGATTTGCAGTGGCCTTAAATACCTTTTTGTCGGTCGAGTTAGTTAAGGTCTTCTTTAAAGTACCTGACCAAATAATATTTTTGGAGGTATCTGTAGGGTGTTGAAATTTAAATTTACCAGTGAATGTCCATGTCAATTTCACTGTGGCGGGATCGTAATTCGCATTAGCGACCGTATTGCGCAATGTTGCAGATGTTCCTGGCAGTGTGGTAATTAACCAGCCATCCAATTTGTACTCAAACAAATCGACTACACTCGCAAAACTGTAATCCTTAGTATAAATATTTCCCTGTTGTTGAACAGGATTTGTGAAAATTGTTGGGTCAATTTTATATCTCATAGAAAGAGAGCCATCCCTGTATCTTCCATCAACGCAAGACGTTTTATTAAATGACATTGTAATCCTTTCATCGGCAGGATCTCTTGTTATAGTCATAGAGCCTTGGGTGGCGGAATTTGTACCTGTAAACTCAGTTCCCGGTACAGCTGTATAAAAGTGCGATAAACCAGCGTCTTCTCCCATAAATCCGCATTGCGCGTCTAATTCAGTTATAACAAATGTAGCCCAAGCGGCGTCAATAGAACTCTGCAACTCTGTATCTGGTTCCGGAGCCACATTTGGCTTGCGTTTGCCACACGATAAAACAAATAATGCCGAAAAAGCAAGTAAAGACGCTCCTAAAATGACTTTTTTCTTATTCATAGTAATTTTCAAATATTTGTGCAATTTATCACTTTTTTTTTAATTCAACAAAAAATGTTAAGTAATTCCATTTTTATACTGAGTAAAGGCTTAATCATTAAAATTTCGATTACTTGCTGAAACCCAATTTATAAATACTTTATACCAATTAATACGTTACATATACTTGTCACGATGCCATTCAATTCCATAAAACCTTCATTACCAAAGTAAAATTAAGATCGATAATTTGACGTAAACAGCGGAATTTTGTAAACAGCTCCCCACGCCAACCCCACCTTACATTTCACTATCGAATAACGCACAAGTTGTCCAAGCCACATCAATTGTGCGTTGCAACTCGGCGTTTATTTGTGTCCCCATGTTCCTTTGGCTTTTAGCCAATGTGTCAAAAAAAGCACATGCGGCACAACAGTCATAAGCAACCATAGTTTAGGTGTTTTCACCGGTATTTGTTTTACAGTTTAGGTGAAAAATACAAGTATCATACCAAGATTTGTTAAAATTAAAAGCGTTTTATTGCATCTTGCGAATTTAAAAATTAAATGATTTGAAGCGTCTTACAAAATATTTGTTGAAATTTGACCCATGTTGGTTTTTCCAAATAGCAAAATAAATTTAGGCTTACACGTCATTGAAAAAAGAGAGGATGGTTTTCATAATATTGAAACTGTTTTTTGTCCTGTCAAATGGTGCGATGCTCTTGAAGTAATTGAAAATAAAGAGAGCAAAGAGGATTTTATTCTGACTTTTAGCGGTACAAAAATTATCGGCGCTTTGGAAACAAATATCATTT
>CALMND010000223.1 GCA_937868565.1 uncultured Bacteroidota bacterium
ATTCGTACCTAAGTGAAAAGGGTCCAAAAAGTGCTTACTACGATGTTGCACTTGTTGAAGGGATTAACATGGAATACCTGGCCCTGACCCAAAAAACACAACCCAATCAAGGTGAATTAGTGTTACTTGAACAAAAATTTATCAAGGCAACGGATAAATATAAACAAACTGGGATGTATGCAAAACTACTCAGAAATCTTGTTGTGTGAAAAGCCTGTTATCTCAACAAAGGCGAGGAGGCGAAGGTCTTGCTCGAAGATTTCATTAATTTATCTGGTACTGACCCGGTTCAGAAAGCAGAATTTAAAATTATGCTTGGCGACATTTATTTGATAAACGGGGCGATATGGGACGCCTCTCTATTATACTCACAGGTTGAAAAAGATTTTAAGCATGAAGCCATTGGTAACGAAGCCAAATTCAGAAATGCCAAGTTGAGTTTTTACGCGGGTGACTTTACTTGGGCTAAAACTCAAGCAGACGTGCTAAAAGGATCCACCGAAAAATTAATCGCAAATGATGCGCTGGATCTAAGTTTAATTATCACTGACGCTATTGGAGTTGATACAAACGATGCGCCCCTTAAACTGTTTTCCGGAGCCGAACTTTTAATCGTACAGCACCGCTATGTAGAAGCTATGGCTAGGCTGGACAGTATAAATTTACTTTTTAGTAGCCATACCCTTGGAGATGATATTTATTATAAGAAAGCAGAGATTTATTTTACGTTAGGTAAATTCCTTGACGTTGAATCCATGTACAAAAATATACTCGACTATTACGCTGATGGTCTATATGGCGATGACTCTCAATTCAAATTAGCGAAACTGTATCAGGAAAATTTAAATGATAAGGAAAGAGCAAAAACCGCGTACGAAAACGTGTTAAAGAAATATCCCGGGAGTATCTTTACGGTGGAAGCCCGTCAACGCTTCAGGGAATTAAGAGGGGATATTCTAAACAACTAAATTGATTGACTATAAGCCAATAATTCAGTCTCTTCAAATCAAGGATCTTCATACGATTGATGTTTTACGCTTGGATTCTATTCATCCAGACATCAATGGCAACAAGTGGTTCAAATTAAAAAATAATTTGCAACGCGCTAGGGAAGAAAATCGATCAACCATCATCACTTTCGGAGGTGCATTTTCTAATCATATTGCAGCTACTGCAAGCGCCTGTAAACTAGCGAATATTGAGTCCGTGGGAATTATCAGAGGCGAAAAACCTCTCCATCTTAACTACACGCTTAAAAAAGCTCAGGCCGAAGGAATGCATTTGCATTTTGTGAGCAGGGAAGATTATCGAAAAAAGGAGGATGAATCGTTTAAAAAATTTTTAGTGAAGATCTTCGGTAAGCACCATCTTATTCCCGAAGGTGGAAATAATTCCGAAGGTGTTACAGGCTGCATGGATATTTTAAAGTCAGACTGGAACTACGAATATATTATTTGTGCATGTGGAACTTCGGCCACATACCTTGGCCTTTTATGTTCAGCAAAACCACAACAAAAAATTATTGGGATAAATGTTTTGAAAGGAAAAAACGATTTAGTAAAACAAGCACAATCCATGGCTAATAAGCTTTTTCCTGAAAAAAAAATTCAAATTAATGGCAATGACGCTTTAAATGAAGTTATTATAAAAAACAGCTTTATAACGGATCAGTATTCTTTTTCTGGGTATGCTAAATATGATAAACTTTTAGTCGAATTTAAACATGAATTCGTAAAGCAATACGGAATCCCGCTGGATTACGTATACACAACTAAGCTCTTTTACGGCATTATTAATTTAATGATGAAAAAAAAGATTCCCGCCGACTCAAAAGTATTAGTTATACATAGCGGCGGATTGCAGGGAAATAAGGGTTTTGAAGAACGTCACCACCTCGCGCCAATGCTGTAATTAAGGCTAAACCATGCGTTGGACTGATTTCGGCTTATTCTAGTTGTTGAGTTACTCATAATTCTAACAAAGCCAAAACCTAAAGAAAGCTGTTGGGTGAATAGATTGGCATTGCTCCCAAAGTCCCAACCGAATTGCGTTTGCAAGCTTATTGCCTCTGTATTCAATAAAAAAACATCTGTGCCGTATCTTAATCTCGGGCCGATAAAAAATCGGGTATGCTTCTTTTTAGACATGTAAAAATTAACATCCATTCCTGTTATAAATTTAACTCCTGAAATGTGTCTCCTCGCTGATGAATCTGAGGGCAAATAGAAAACTCCGACCGGATCAAATGTTAGCGCCAAGGGAAACACATAACCAATGCTTTGGTCTTTATTTAAGTGTTCGAATAAAAACATACATCGACCAACAAAAACACCAAATGGTTGTATTTTTAATGCGTTCTGCCTCAGTGTTTCATTTATAGGCGAATCTTTAGTGACTTCGTTTATCGATTTCGTAGCAAATACGTGACGGGTACCTTTGTAATCTTCAATCAAAATGAGTTCTCCCTTATTAATTTGCTCTACTCTCGCCGTATCATTTTTCTTAAAGAAAACAATATCTTTACCAATCGACACAAGATATCCTGTTTTCGTTTTTCCATTTGTATAGAAAAGCTTATCCTGAGCCCCGGCGAAGCGAAAAATTATCAAAAATATAACGGTTAATTTTTTCATTAAAAACTAACTCCAACGTTAAGTGCGATATACATTTTCGGCAAAAAACTGAAATTAACCGGTGGTCCCGAATTGCCATTACCCGGCGCATTGTATTGAAAATTAAATTGATCTTTATAGATCCCGTGAAGTGTGAATCCGCCCAGCCCCATAAAAGTTTTTATAAAATAATTTTTTATCAGCTTTGTATGAGTCCCAAAGCAAAGTAATGTAGCCAATTGGCTTCCCTTTGCAGGAGTGTATATTATTGCATTGGGAGTATTGATTTGACTGGTAAAACTAAAATCGGTATACTTAACCAGAATTCCAATTTTCAGGGTAGTTTTTTTTTGAAATCCAGCAGGGTATACATTTGCGGAAAAACCCAAATCATAATTTTTTTTTGAGTTACCTAAAATGCTAATAAAAACATTGCTTATTGAGGATCCTGAATTAAAATTATAAGCAGCCATACATCCAATTCCCAGTATCTTATTTTTAAGAATTTTTTCGTAAAATCCTGCGATATCCGCATTGCAGAGCGCCAGGGTATTAATGGAAAAAAAATTTCGCTGAAAAGTTTCTTGATTTCTCGAAATATTTTCAATTTTATTTTTGTCTTCAGTAAAAATGGCGTCTTTGTTGGGAGAGTTTAAAATCTCAACCTCACCATTTTTAAATTGAATGAGTAACACGGTTTTTTGTTGCAAACTTTTTTTTTCGCCATCAGTTACAAATTTTATTTCGCTTCGAGATATTTCTATGACTCGCCCCTGAACGCATTCACCGTTTAATAGAAAAATTTTGTCCTGCGAGAAAATTTTGAAAGAAGTAAATAAAAAGCACAGCCACAGTAAAATTTTCATACTTCAAATATACAAAAAAGCAAAAAGTACTTGAGCTCAACCGAGGCTATTCAACATTGCAACAATGTTTTGCATAAAGCCGCCAAAGTATGTATCTTTAAGCATCAATATATAGATTAGCACTATGGGATGTAGCAGCGGATGTGGGACCGGAAAAGACGGACTTCCTGCAGGATGTAATAATAATGGATCGTGCGGTGTTTCCGACGGTTGTAATAAATTGACAGTATTTGACTGGCTGGGCAATATGAGTTTGCCAGAAGGCCAGAAGGCTTTTGATATCATAGAGGTTCGGTTTAAAAACTCCCGCAAAGAGTTCTTCAAGAATACCAACCAGCTTTCGTTAAATGTGGGAGATGTCATTGCGGTGGAAGCTAACTCAGGTCATGATATTGGAATGGTATCACTTTCTGGAGAGTTAGTTAGGTTACAAATGAAAAAACGAAATGTAAATTTCGACAGTGAAGAAATACGAAAAGTTTATCGCAAAGCCAAACAAACGGATATAGACAAATGGCGTGAAGCCCAAGCTCTTGAAACGAGTACGATGTACCGTGCCAGAACAATTGCTTTAAAGCTTGGTTTACAAATGAAATTGAGTGACGTTGAATTTCAGGGAGATAAATCCAAAGCCATTTTTTATTATACGGCCGAGGCGAGAGTAGATTTTAGAGAATTAATTAAGGTATTGGCCGACGAGTTTAAAGTCCGTATTGAAATGCGACAGATAGGGGCTAGACAAGAAGCTTCTCGCTTAGGAGGTATCGGTTCTTGCGGACGGGAATTATGTTGCAGCACCTTTCTTACCGATTTCAGAACCGTGAACACAAGTGCGGCTAGATATCAACAATTATCTCTTAATCCGTTAAAATTGGCCGGCCAGTGTGGAAAATTAAAATGCTGCTTAAACTACGAATTAGACAGTTATTTGGATGCGTTAAAAGAATTTCCTGACTTAGAAGGAAAGAAACTACTAACTAAAAAGGGTGAAGCCTTTTTACAGAAAACTGATATTTTTAAAAGATTAATGTGGTTTAGTTACCGAAGCGAGCCTGGCGTTTTTATTCCTCTTAGTATTCCCTCTGTGAAAAGCATTTTGGAAGACAACGCTAAAGGTGAAATTCCTGAAGAGCTTGTACCGTCGTCTTTGAAAGCTGAAAAGCTAGTTAAGGTAGAACCTTCGTTTGAAAATACTGTAGGACAAGATAGCTTAACTAGATTTGATAGAAAAGGTAGTAAACAAAAAAATCAGTTGAGGAACAATAAAAATCAAAAACGCAGTAGTTTTAAACCACCGCAAAAAACAGAGGGTATTAAACAAGAAGGAGAAAAATCACCTAGAGTTAATACACACAAGGCACAAAATAAAAATCAAAATAGAAACAAGAATAAGCCTCAAAATAATCAAAATAGAAAACCGAATCCTAATAAACCAGACTCTCAAAATGATGCTAAGTCCTAAAAGTTTTTTGTTACTAGTTGTGATGTTTTTTTTGCTTTCTTCTTGCAATAAAGATGTCGTTTTTAGCAAATATCAAACTTTCAAAAATGAAGAGTGGTTTGCAAAAGACAAAGCGGTTTTTGAGATGGACATTGTAGATACACAAAGTCTCCATAATATTTTTCTAATGGTAAGGCATGCTGAATCGTACCCCTATAATAACTTGTTCCTTTTTGTTACTACACAATATCCTGATGGCAAAGTTTTAACTGATACCATGGAAGTTGTTCTAGCTAATAGCAAAGGTGAATGGCAAGGTAGTGGGGTTGGAGATATTTACGATTTTAAAGTGCCGGTTAAAAAAAATGTACGATTTGCTTTAGCGGGTAAATATAAGTTTTCTTTTGAGCAAGGCATGAGAGTTGACCCCCTACCATTGATTCTGGATTTTGGGTTTGAAATTGAGAAGAGTAAAGAATAATTCTTACTGATTTAACAGGTCGTATTATGAGTTCTTTTGTTTGCGCTTCTTAAAAAGTGGGCTTAGTTGTTAATCCATCTGATTAAATTTCATAAATAACGGCATGTATCTACCACAACATTTTCAATTTAGTCTTTTGCATACTGCCGCGTCAGAGGTAGTGAAATTGGCTCCCTCAATCAAATTTTGAATTAAATTTAGCTTCTTGGGTGATTACTAGTCAGCTCTAAGGATAAATGTAACGAGAATTTGACAGCAGAGTAGAATTGTTTCTCCTCCTCCGGGCAAGAAAAAGCCAACATAAAATTTACGTGGCAGGGACTAAGAAGATGGAAAGACTTTACATTACTTGGAATTCCGTCCACAAAAAAAACAGTTCTTCCTGGCTTGCTCTTTTTCTGGTATTTAACTGGCGTTCCATTAAAATAAATGGTGCAATTGTTAATATCGAAATTACCCCGGTAATTACACACTAATTTATTAAGAATAATTCTTTCACAATTGTGCATAATAGGCATTTCAATGGTTTTCTTGTTGGTTAAAAATACAGGTAGCATTTTCATAAATGGTCGATTAAGTTTGACAATTATTTTTAAACGTCTGTATACTCAGCAAAGGGAAGGAATTAATAGATTGGGGCAGCTACCAATCTACATAATTCAAAATACAAAGTTCTTTTGTTTTAATACTGATACTTTTATTTTTACACATTCTATTTAATGTAGCAAACTTGTTCTTAGTTCTTCAATCATGGTAACCAGATCGCCAACGTTATTCGGTTTGGTGTAAAATCCGTTAGCGCCTAAATTCAAAATTTCTTTTTTTTCCATTTCATTTTCGCTTGTAGTTAAAATAATAACCGGTATTTTACATAAACTCAAATTGGTTTTTAAATGCTTTAAAGTAGCTTTACCTGAAAGTCTACCCATATTTAAGTCCAAAAATATCAGGTCGGGACCTTTAATCACTCTATTTAAGTATTCAAGTGCTTCTGAGCCATCATAAACCGATTCAACAAGTGCCTGCGGCAGAACCTTTGTTATAGCTGTTCTCAGGAAGAAGTGATCTTCTTTGTCATCGTCAATGATGAGAATGTAACACGTTTCCTTTTCAATAAATGGTTTCATACTAAATACTTTAAAATTCCAGAAAAACTTTAGTGCCTACTTCCACAAAATATTAACTTCTAAAAAACAGTATAGCTATAGAAAGAAACAAGTGCATCTGGCTCTGTTTCACATTTTTCAAAAATCAATTCCGTTTTATTTCCATTCCATTTGTATTTTTTCTCCGCGTAATTTGACTTAACGGGTACCCCATAATGTTCTTTCAATCTTTGATATAATTTGCAACCGTTTTTATTTTTCGTCTTGATGGAAATTCCTGATAATTTGTTTTTAAAAAAAATTAGACGGAGATATTTTAACTCCACGCCGTTAATTTTTAGGTTTTCCTTTTTAAACGAGTAAAATTTAGTGTTGCCCCGGTCGTCTTCCAACACTAAATTTTTGTACTTATCTGGGCTGGCCCCAAATGCGTAATTTTTGAATATTTTTTTTTCATTGAGTCTGGCGGTTTGACCAATCAGCAGAACAGGGAATGACAGCAGTATAATAATTTTTTTCATATGATTACTTTATTAGCATGCTCTAAATTTTTATTTAAAAACTTTACTTTGTGAAATGACAATTTCAAAAGAGGCGACCTGTTCAAGAGGCTTAGAACTCGCACTGAGAATGAAAAAAACAATAAAAGTGATAGCAAATACGATAATTTTGTTTCTCCTTAGTTTGCTGTTATAGGCATATCTTTTCATGGCTGTTGTTTTTTTGTTAAACATTTTAAGAGTGATTTTTATGTTTGAGGCGCTCGAGAAATTCTTTAATTCTATTTTTGATTCCCTTGCTTTTCCACCATTTTAAATTCTTTTTATGTTTAATTTTGTTATGTCTTGAATTGGAAGGATTATACAAGGAATTGTTACCGGCCTTAAGAATTAGGGGTTCCATGGTTTTGTTTTTTTCAGTCGTTATTTCAACAACGCCCGTTATAACATTTATTTCCAGCAAAGAGTCTGTTTCCAATCCTTTTACATTAAAAGAAGTACCTATGTCTTTGATAATGGCTTTTTTACACACTACCATAAATTGGGCTTTATTAGGATGTATTTCAAAGTAAGCTTCCCCATTAAGATTTATTTTTCTATCCTTTGCGCCAAATGTTGATGCGTAAGAAATTTTGCTTTTTTTATTCAGATATACTTTAGAGCTGTCAGGTAAAAGAAATACAATGGCGGTATCACCTGTGTTTATAAAATTTATCTTTTTGGAAACGCTAGCGAGAGTTTTCAAGGGCGTAGTATCTTTTACGGGAGTTTGAATAACCGCAACCGTATCTTCTACTTTTTTAATTACGGGCGTTTCCTGTTTTACCGCTACATTTTTTTCTTCGTTGGAGTTAAAAACAAAAAACTTAACAAGTGCTCCTATGAAAATAAACAAAGTAATCGCTGCTGCGACTCTTAAATAAAAAAAATCAGAGTCCTTCCTTTCTTTTTGTGCTTTTGCCTTTAATTTAAAATCATCCCATGCTAATTCTGCGTCATGTTCTTCCGTTTTTTTTAGTGAAAGAGACGCTTTCCACAATTTTTCTGCTTCCTGAAAAACAAGTTGATTTTGCGGGTCTTTTTTGAGCCATTCCTGAAACTCGTCCGTTTCTTTTCCAGTAGCGCTGCCCGAAAGGTATTTCCCTATTAATATGTAATTGCTTTCTTTCATTTTGTTTGCGTGCGCATTTCTTAAATCCTCCTACAATAATATGACTTAAAAAAAGAGCCTAACCCCCAAGAAAATCTTGCATTAACTCCGTAAAACCCGCAATAACTTGATTTTCAGGTAATAAAAAACGAAGGGGTAAAATAGAAAATACACCAAACAGAGAGAAAATGCAGAAGAAAAGAAACGCCGCCGGTAACGATTAGGGAAATAAATTCTTTATTCAGATAGTCACTTATCTCTTCCTTCATCTTTTTAAGCGCAATACCCATTTGATTTTCCACGGTTTTCAAGGACAGCCCAAGGGTATAGGCAATTTCCTTGTGTTTCATTTCCTCGAATCTGCTTAACACAAAAATAGCTTTGCATTTGGGCGGTAGTTTGTTTAAAGCAGCCTGGATTTTAATTTCCAGTTCCTTAGCGTTAAAATTAGTGTCGGAAGAATCCGTACTTTGTAATTTGATATCGTATATTGATACTTTATTTTTTTTTGTTCCCAGGTGGTTAATTGAGGCATTAACAACTGCTTTAAACAGATAGGCCTTTTGGTTCAGAATCTCATCCATTTTATCTCTTTTATGCCATAATTTTAAAAAAACTTCCTGCACAACATCATGCGAGGCATCTTTATCGTTAATGATATTATCAGCTGCGTTTCGCAGCATTGCGTAATACTTCTTATATATATCTTCAAATTTTTGAGATACTAGTTCCATGTTGATGGTTTTTTCACAAAGTTCCCAAGATTTCTAACGGCTGAAACTTTATATTTTAAAATTACTAAAATTATTGTGTAAATAAAGCGATAGGATCTTTTAGGATTTATGAATCTTCTTGTGTTCTCCTTTTTTACAATCCACTTTAAATTCTTTCATTAAATCAATCCCATAGTTTCTAATACTATTAATCACTTCTATAGCATTCTTGCCTCTTTTTGTTAGTGAATACTCTACTTTTGGTGGAACGACAGCATAGGCCTTTCTAATAATAAAACCTTCCTCCTCCAACTCCTTTAACTTGGTCGAGAGCATTTTATGCGTAATGTGTTGGATATCCCATTTCAGCTCTCCGTATCTCAGGGTTTTATCTCGTAAACGCCAAAGTATTGGCATTTTCCATGTACCCCCAATCCTGTCCATTGCAAATTCCACAGGATTATAGTAAACCTTCTTGTTATAAATAAAGTCAGGCATAAAAATTTCGTTTGATTATCAGTATACTTTCCCAAAAGTAAGTTACACACTTAACAGTAAATATACATACTACTTAAATTAAATTCGCATCTTTATTAAAAATTTTTTTAAGCCATGCACGCAGGTAAAAATTTTTCGTTTTTAGAGGTTGTTCTGTGGACTAGAAGGGATATTTATTTCCTTCTATTTATTTCCGCAGTTCCCACTTTCTTTTATGAGGTCTATGATTGTAAATGGTTAGCCATTCCGTGGCTTCCCATTGCGCTTTTGGGAACCGCCGTAGCCTTTGTAGTTGGTTTTAAAAATAACGCTTCCTATGACCGCATGTGGGAAGCACGCAAGGCATGGGGAGGCATTGTAAATGCAAGCAGGAGCTGGGGGATCATGGTAAAAGATTATATATCCAACAAACATGCAATCACAAAACTTAGTGATAAAGAGTTGCGCGAAATACAATTAAATTTAACACATAGACATTTTGCCTGGCTCACCGCCCTTCGTTTTCAGTTGCGTGAGGCTCGTAGTTGGGAAGCTATATACAAAAAACACAATCAGGAATACAAGGATAAGTGGTTTAAAGTGCAGGAACACGGTGGAAAAATGGAACATGAATTGCTCAAATACCTCCCAGAAGAAGAGGTAAAAGTGATTATGTCAAAAACCAACAAAGCAGCACAGATAATCAGCATGCAATCGCAACATCTGAAGAACTTATTGGAAAAAGGTTTGATAGAAGATTTCAGACACATGGAATTGGAAAAGATGCTCGTTGAATTTTACAATCAGCAAGGTGTTTCCGAAAGAATTAAAAATTTTCCGTATCCGAGGCAATATGCTACAATTAATCTTTATTTCATTCGCGTTTTTGTTGTGTTGGTCCCACTTGGAATGTTACAAGAGTTTAATAAGCTTGGAGGAGATTTAATTTGGTTATCCGTTCCGTTCAGTGCCTTATCCACTTGGATATTCACCACCATGGAAAAAATCGGCGAGTCCACCGAAAGCCCGTTTGAGGGTAGTGCGAACGACGTGCCGATTACCGCCATGAGCCGTGCCATCGAAATTGATTTGCGTGAAATGTTTGATGAAGAAAATATACCTCATCCTTTAAAACCAGAAAATAATATATTAGTATAATGAACCATAAATTCGACAAAATATTTGAAAACAACAAACATTGGGTAACGGAAAAATTAGCGCTTAAACCCGACTATTTTGAAAAACTTTCTCTGGGACAACATCCCGAATATCTTTACATTGGTTGTTCCGATAGTCGTGTAACCGCTGAAGATCTTATGGGTGTGCAACCAGGTGAAGTATTTATCCACCGTAACATCGCCAATTTAGTGGTAAGCACCGACAATAATTTAAATGCAGTAGTGCAATATGCAGTGGAGCATTTAAAAGTAAAGCACATTATAGTTTGTGGTCACTACGAATGCGGAGGAATTAAAGCGGCCATGAATCCCAGTGATATGGGGCAATTAAATAGCTGGCTTCAAACATTAAGAGATGTGTACCGTTTTCATCGCAGAGAATTAGATGCTATAAAAGATGAACACAAACGTTTTGACAAACTTGTTGAATTAAACGTGTTGGAACAATGCTTAAATATTATTAAAATCGATCATGTTCAACGTTCCTGGTACAAAACAAAATTTCCAACGGTTCATGGCTGGGTATTTGATGTGCGCACTGGTAAACTTATTGATTTAGGGCTCGACCTTGAAAAAGAATTCTCGCTTATCAGAAGTATTTACGATTTAAAACCATTAAACAAATAAAAGTAGAAATATGAAAAGAAACGCAACCGCCAATTGGCAAGGAACTGGTAAAGAAGGTCAGGGACATTTAACAACACAAAGTAATGTTCTTAACAAAACACAATATTCTTTTAACACACGCTTTGCAGATGGCATTGGGACGAACCCTGAAGAATTGATAGCAGCGGCTCATGCAGGGTGTTTTACGATGAAATTAAGTTTTGGAATTACGGGCGCTGGCTTTACTCCTGGTGAACTGGAAACGAAATGTGAAATAACTTTAGATAACGGATCAGTAACCGAATCTCACTTAACACTCAAAGCAGAAGTAGCGGGTATTGATCCACAAAAATTTGCGGAATTAGTTGCTGATGCGGAAAAAAACTGCCCTATTTCAAAACTCTTGAATACTAAAATAACAGTGGAGTATCAACTCAATTAAATGAAAATTGCAATAATTGGTTCGGGAAATGTGGGAGGCGTATTAGCCACTAAATGGGCTCGCGCGGGTCATAACATCTTATTAGGAGTTCGAAATCTTGAAAATTTTAAAGGAAAAGGCTTGTTATCGAATCCAAACACTGGCGTTTGTTCTATCGCAGAGTCTGTTAAAAAATCGGAAGTAATCTTAATAGCAACACCCGCTCCTGCTGCAATTGAAGTAACAAAATCTTTAGGTGATACAAGCGGAAAAATAATTATTGATGCCGCCAACGTTGTTATGGGTAGAGGTCCGCTAGGTTTCACAAATGTGAGTGATGCCATTTTATCGAACACAAGTACAAAAGATGTTGTAAAGTGCTTTAATACTACCGGTTTTAACAATATGGCCGATCCAAATTATCAGGGCATGGCTATTGATTTATTTATGGCCGGCGATTCTGAAAAAGGAAAAGCGGCTGCGAAACAATTAGCTTTAGATGCAGGCTTCGCGGAATGTTATGATATTGGTGGTAACGACAAATTTGAACTGATGGAAAAGTTTGCCTTTTTTTGGATTAATCTCGCTATGATAAAAGGGCAAGGACGTGATATCGGATTTAAATTACTGAAACGTTAACCTGACTTTACTAAAAAACTCCCTACTGAAATCGCTCCTCTACTCAGAGTTAGTCAGATTTGGAATTATTCATTTCTCTATCATTGGAATAGCACCTCTAAACAAAAACATTGGTTCTTAAGACCCGTAATCGTACAATTTTTACAACCCATACAGCATTTTCAACAACTCAAGGGTTTTCGCCTTTAATAGCCGGATTTACCAAAGTAATATTGCGTCAAATTTAAAATACATGAAAAAATTTACAAAACTTGCCTTTGCCGCTTCTTTGTTTCTATGTTCGGTTTTAATAGGGCAAACCTCCACACAAATAATTCGGGGTGCAATAATTGATAAACAGGCGCAAATGAACCTACCGGGGGCTAATATTCTTATTATGAATTCCAACCCGTTAAAAGGAGCTACTTCCGATGCGAATGGGAAATTTAAAATTGCTGATGTACCTCCAGGGCGCTACGATTTAAAAATTTCTTATTTAGGATATAAAGAAATTGTTTTATCCAATATTGTTGTGACTGCTGGAAAAGAAAATGTGCTGGATATTGGCATGGAAGAAAATGTCTCCTCGTTAAACGAAGTTATAATTTCAGGAAGCAAAAAAAATGAAACGAATAATGAGCTGGTAAGTGTCAGCGGCCGTTCTTTTTCGATGGAAGAAGTAAACCGTTACGCTGGAGGACGCTCTGACCCGGCCCGTTTAGCTGCTAATTTTGCCGGAGTAAGTTCACCTGATGATTCTCGCAATGACATCGTAATAAGGGGAAACTCGCCAACTGGAGTTCTTTGGAGAATTGAAGGATTAAATATTCCAAACCCCAACCATTTTTCAACTGTTGGAACGACCGGAGGACCCGTTAGCGCAATCAATACGAACGTTTTAAAAAACTCTGACTTTTTTACTTCTGCTTTTCCGTCTGAATATGGTAATGCCAATGCTGGAGTTTTTGACCTTGGCTTCAGAACAGGAAATTCCGAAAAACGGGAACATACATTTCAACTAGGCGCATTAACAGGATTAGAGGCCATGACAGAAGGGCCTATAAATAAGACGAAAGGCTCTTCGTATTTGTTGGCTTATCGTTATTCTTTTACTGGCGTTGCCCAGGCAATAGGTATTCCTATTGGCACAGCCGCCACCCCTTTTTATCAGGATCTCTCTTTTAAAATTAACGGAGGCGATACAAAATTCGGAAGGTTTACTTTTTTTGGCTTGGGTGCAAAAAGTAAAATTGATTTTTTGCATACTAAAATAGATAGCACGGATTTATTCGCTAACCCAACTAAAGATAGTTATTTTACGAGTGATATTGGCTTAGTGGGCTTAAAACATTTTATTAAAGTAACGGATAGATCTTATTTTAATACTGTTTTGGGAGCAACTTATAATGGTTCCAATTATTTGGAAGATAATATTGCGACAGATCTAAAATCGTTGGAAAGGTATGTTGAAAACAGAACCAATCAAGTGCATTACTCCATCAATACCTCTTTTAATTCTAAGATAACTTCGAAACTATTTATTAAAACCGGAATTATTTCGGAAGTAATACGTTTGGTTTTAGATGCCCGCGCAAAAGACTCTCTGTCTAAATGGAACCAATACTGGGATTTTAAAGACAATACTATGCTTCATCAAGCATACGTGCAGGCAAAATACCGTTTTACTGATAAGTTAACTTTAAATGCAGGAGTTCATGCACAGTTTTTGGCCCTTAATAACTCTAATTCCGTTGAACCAAGGATTGGTTTAAAATACCAGTTGGCAGAAAAGCACACGATTAGTGCAGGTTATGGCATGCACAGTCAGATGCAACCAACGGATGTATATTTTTATAGAACACATAATGCAGATGGCACTTATGAGTTAACAAATAAGGACTTGGGGTTTACAAACAGCCAGCATTTTGTAATTGGCTACGATGTTTTGCCGCTGAAAGACTGGAGAATCAAAACAGAGATGTATTACCAAATGCTGTCCAATGTACCTGTCACAAAAACTCCAGGAAGTTATTCCATGTTAAACGCTGGAGCCAGCTTTCTGCCAAACGATCAGGCTAACTTAAAAAATTCAGGGACTGGAAAAAATTATGGTACGGAATTAACTATAGAGAAATTTTTCAGTAAGAATTATTATGTTTTACTTACGGGTACCCTTTATGAATCTAAATACAAAGGAAGTGATAAGTTAGAACGTAACACAGCCTTTAATGGAAACTACGTTTATAATATTTTGGCCGGAAAAGACTTTAAAGTAGGTAAAGAAAAACGCAACGTCATTTCTATTGGAGTAAAAATGACTCAGGCTGGTGGCCGTTACTACACTCCGGTTGATCTGGCCGCATCGCAAATCGCAAAAAATCAAATCTTGCAGGGTGACGACAAAGCGTTTTCAGAGCGCAATCCGGATTTTTTCAGACTGGATATTAAAACGGGATATACCTTTAATAGTAAAACCAAAAAACTATCTCAGTCCATTTATTTTGATATTCAAAATATAACCAATAACAAAAATGTCTTCGCTCAGCGTTACAATCCAGTGACCAATAAAGTAAACACGGCATACCAAATTGGGTTTTTCCCGAATTTTGTTTATAAGATTCAATTTTAATGTGTTGTTAAAAGCCACTCTTTATAGTGTTCGCCATTACACTAATTAGCACGAATAAAATTAAACAGGCTCTTAGACTAAATTAAAAAAAATCGGAATAGGTCTCTGGAGTTAAACAGAATAGTTATTTTTATACAATGCGTTATAAACGAATAAGGTTTCTTTACATGATAATTGTAGGGGCAATTATTTCGATAATTATCAATACTGTTGTTCCTTTCAATCATGAAGAACACAGCCAGATTACTGACTTGTTTATTTCAATAGGTATTACGGCCTTGATTTGGGAAATGAATTTACGTTTGGATGCCTGGCTGGATAGAAAATATTCCTGGATTGATAATACCGGAAAGCGACTGATGATACAGGCACCGTTAAGTTTAGTAATTAGTACTCTGCTTATAATTTTCCCTATGTTTATTTATGAAAGATGGACTTGTGTATTGTCCCCCGCTGAAGAAAAATTTTTAGTGAAGACCTGTGTTGTTATTGGTTTATTATCTTCACTTATTTTACTATCCATCGAAATTGGGTCACAGTTTTTTTATAACTGGAAAAAGTCTCTGGTGGAGGTAGAGAAATACAAGACGGAAAGCGCTCAGGCACAACTTCAAAATTTAAAGGAGCAGGTCAATCCCCATTTTTTATTTAATAATTTAAGTGTGTTGTCCTCTTTAGTATATAAGGACCAGGACAAGGCTGTAGATTTTATCAATCAATTAAGTAAAGTATACCGTTATTTGTTGGACAGTCGCAACAGCGAACTCATTCCATTGGATGAAGAATTGGCGTTCATTAATTCATATACCTATTTACTACAAATACGCTTTGATAAAAATCTGGAATTTAAAATAGACATTCCGGCTAGTAAACTTTATTTACTGTTACCACCCATGGCTTTGCAATTACTGATTGAAAATGCTATTAAGCACAATGAGATTTCTTCGGATATGCCTCTAAAAATTAGCATAGAAGAATTTGAGGATACGCTGGAAGTAAAGAATAATCTTCAACCAAGAAACAACAAAGAGGAAAGCTCAAATACAGGATTGAACAACATCAAACAACGCTATAGCTATTATAGCAACCGACAGGTAGATGTAATAAAAAACGAAAAACAATTTATAGTACGAATTCCTTTACTTCATAAAGTATGAAAGCCGTTATCATTGAAGATGAAAAACTTTCTGCCGAACACCTGACTACTCTTTTGAAGAAGACGGAGAAGGAAGTCAACGTTGTTGCAACTTTTGATTCAGTAAAAAAGACAATTGAAGCCTTACAAAAAGGGTTAAGCGCCGATATTCTATTTGTGGATATTCATTTGGCAGACGGATTGAGTTTTGAAATTTTTGAGAAAGTGACTATAGAAACGCCTGTTATATTTACAACAGCTTACGACGAATACGCTATACGCGCCTTTAAATTCAATAGTATTGATTATTTATTGAAACCTGTTGGTCTTGGTGACCTTAAAACCGCATTAGAAAAATACAATAAACTGCACTCTGACAAAACCGTATTTCCATTTCATGAAATTGCAAGTGTTTATCAAACGATTAACAAACAATATAAAAATCGCTTTATGGTAAAGATGGGCGAAACCATTGTCTCCCTGCGTGCAGAAGACATAGGGCATTTTATTGCAGAAGATGGAATTGTATTATTATCCACAAAAAACGAAAAACGATATCCTATAGATTACACCATCGATCAACTCGAAGGATTGATGGATTCAAAAAGTTTTTT
>CALMND010000224.1 GCA_937868565.1 uncultured Bacteroidota bacterium
CAAATTACCACCCGCTGGTAGTTCATTTTCCAATTGTACTGCTCCTTATGGCTGTACTTTTCCAGATGATTTCTTTTTTCTTTCTGAAAAAAGAGTTCGGTATTGCCACCCTGATATTATTGGCACTGGGCGTGCTCTCGGCATGGCTTTCATCTAACGTTTTTCACGCACATACGGGCGAGTTGTCGGGCAACGCAAAAGAGATCCTGGAACAGCATGAACGGATGGCAGCTCTAACCTGGTGGTTCGCACTAACGGCATTGCTCTTTAAAGGTCTGTCTGTTTTTTTGGGAAGAAAAAGCCTGCTGCTGGAAATTTTGGTGGCGCTTGTGCTCACTGTATCAGCTGTCACAGTATCCATTGCCGGTCACCACGGTGCTACGCTGGTGCATTTGCACGGAGTAGGCCCACAAGGTCGCTTTCTTGAATCACACCATCATCATTCACATTAAAAATAAAACAACTAAAACCATACACTAAAAAACAAGCAATGAAAAAAACAATCATCATCTTAGCAGCATGCCTCTCAATGGCTGCGTGCGGCGGCTCGTCTAAAAACAAGGAGCAGAGCGCAGGAACCGAAAATGCAAAAGCAACCGCTTATATTTGCCCTATGGACTGTGAAAAAGGCAAAACATACAGCGAAGTGGGCAAATGCCCTGTGTGCGGAATGGACCTGGAAATAAAAAAATAATGTATAACTTAAAAAAATAAATACAATGAAAAAGACAACCCTTATCACAGCAACCGCTTTACTATTTGTTTTTGCCTCATGCGGCAGCAAATCAAACGGATCCGAGCATGACCACGCCGCGCATGAAGGCACAGAGCATGCACATGTTTACACCTGCCCGATGCACCCGGAGGTAACTGCCGATAAGCCTGGCCAGTGCCCTAAATGCAACATGGATCTCGTAATAAAAGAATCGAAATAGAATTGTATGGTAGAAAAGCTCATTTCACTTTCACTCCGCAACCGGGTAATTGTTTTGCTGATTGCTGCTGCATTGTTTGCAGCGGGCATTTATTCCGTAAAACAAAACCCGATTGATGCAATACCAGATCTCTCAGAGAACCAGGTTATTGTTTTTACGGAGTGGATGGGCAGAAGTCCGCAGGTAATAGAAGACCAGGTGACTTACCCTTTGGTAAGCAATTTACAGGGTATTCCCAAGATCAAAAATGTCCGCGGTTCCTCAATGTTCGGGATGAGCTTTGTCTATATCATTTTTGAAGAAGGTGTGGATGCCTATTGGGCAAGAACACGGGTAATGGAGAGGCTGAACTATGCGCAGCGCTTACTTCCGCAAGGTGTGACCCCTACGCTTGGGCCCGACGGCACGGGCGTGGGTCACATCTTTTGGTACACGCTGGATGCAAAAAATATGGATCTTGGCGAACAACGCGCCTTGCAGGACTGGTATATCCGCCTGGGACTTCAAACAGTGCCAGGTGTTGCGGAAGTGGCTTCTTTCGGTGGCTTTGAAAAGCAATACCAGATCGTGCTCGACCCGCTCAAAATGCAGTATTACAGCGTGTCGTTCATGGACGTTATGAATAAAGTAAAAGCCAGCAACAACGATGTGGGCGGACGGAAGTTTGAAATGAGCGACATGGCCTACATCATCCGTGGCTTAGGTTACTTAAAAAACAAAGAGGAAATCGAAGCCATCGCGGTAAAACAATTTGACGGTGTTCCTGTAACTGTAAAAGACATTGGAAGTGTGCAAATGGGCGGCGAGCTACGCCTTGGTATATTTGACGATAACGGTAATGGCGAAGTAGTAGGTGGCATTATTGTGATGCGTTACGGTGAGAATGCAGACAATGTTATAAAAGCTGTAAAAAGCAAAATGGCCGATCTTGAAAAAGGCCTGCCCGAGGGCGTAAAATTTAAGGTAGCTTACGACCGCAGCGTGTTAATAGAAGAGGCCATCGAATCTGTAAAGGGCACTTTGATAGAAGAGATGATAATGGTATCTGTAGTGGTGCTGATCTTCCTGTTCCACTGGCGCAGCGCATTAAGCATTATTATCCAGATTCCTGTTACAATTGCAGCCAGCTTCATTCTTTTAAATGCTTTCGGCGTTTCGTCAAACATTATGTCCCTTACCGGCATAGCGCTGGCCATTGGTGTAATTGTCGACAATGGCATCATCATGGTAGAAAACTCCTACCGCAATCTTTCAGAACATCAAAACAACGAGCGACATGACTAACGAAGAAAGAATAGCCATTATAGAAAAGTCGTGTAAGCAGGTGTCGCGTGGTGTGTTTTATTCCACCATCATCATCATCACATCCTTTCTTCCCGTATTCTTATTAACCGGGCAGGAGGGTAAATTATTTCACCCGCTGGCCTGGACAAAAACATTTATCTTAACCATTGATGCGCTGCTGGTGATAACGCTCGCGCCTGTGCTCATTTCCTTTTTTATGAAAGGAAAGTTTAAGCCGGAAAGCAGCAACCCGATCACGCGAACTCTTGAGCGGGTTTACACACCCATGATAACCTGGTGCTTAAAATGGAGAAAAACAACTATCGGCATTAATATTCTCGCGCTCGTTATCAGTGTTCCGTTGATAATGAACATGGGCTCTGAATTTATGCCTGCTTTAGATGAAGGATCTTTGCTGTTTATGCCGGTAACGTTGCCTGACGTGAGCAATACGGAAGCCAAACGTATTTTACAGGTGCAGGATCGTCTTATAAAAACAATTCCTGAAGTAGAAAATGTGTTAGGCAAGGCGGGGCGGGCCAACACTGCAACCGACAATTCGCCAATCAGCATGATCGAAACCATTATCATCCTGAAACCAAAATCAAAATGGAGAGCCGGATTGACGAAAGACGATATTATTAACGAGCTGAACGGCAAGCTGCAAATTCCCGGAACCACCAACGGCTGGACACAGCCAATTATCAACCGGATCAACATGCTATCCACCGGCATACGCACGGATGTTGGCGTAAAAGTATACGGGCAAAACCTGGATACGATCTATGAATTTGCCAAGAGGATCAAACAACACCTGGAAGGAGTGGACGGCGTAAAAGACCTTTACGTGGAACCGATCACAGGTGGAAAATACATTGACATACAGGTGAACAGAAATGAGATTGGCAAGTACGACCTTACCGTAGACGATGTTAACAGCGTTATAGAAGGCGCATTGGGTGGCATGAAGCTTACAACAACCGTGGAAGGCCGTCAGCGCTTTTCGGTGAATGCCCGCTTTGGCCAGGATTTCCGCAACAGTTTATCAGCGTTAAAACAGCTGCCTGTTCAGACAATGGCCTTCGGTACCATTCCTCTTGAAGCAGTGGCAAGCATTAGTATTACCGAGGGCCCGCCGATGATAAACTCCGAAAACGCGCTGCTGCGAGGCACTGTTTTATTTAATGTTAGGGAGCGCGACCTGGGCAGCACCGTGAAAGAGACACAAGCACGACTAAATGAAATGCTCTCAAAAATGCCGAAAGGTTATTTCATTGAATGGAGTGGTCAGTGGGAAAACCAGATCAGGGCTAACCGCACCTTAAAGCTCATTATGCCGATTGTACTTATCATCATATTCTTCTGCCTGTATTTTGCATTCAAGTCGGTTCGTGAAGCTTTCTACAGCCTTATCACCATTCCATTCGCCCTTATAGGCGGTGTTTATATGATCTATTTTTACGACGTGAACCTTTCGGTGGCGGTTGCTGTTGGTTTCATTGCCTTGTTTGGTATTGCTGTAGAAACAGGTATCGTCATGGTCATCTATCTTAATGATGCTATGCAACAGCTGGTAAAAGCGAAAGAGCTTTCCGGCGAACCCATTACAAATAACGATTTGAAAGAATACGTTGTACATGGGGCGGCAAAGCGCCTGCGGCCCAAGTTAATGACCGATTCCGTGGCACTC
>CALMND010000225.1 GCA_937868565.1 uncultured Bacteroidota bacterium
ATTATATGAATATACAAAGCCGCCCGCTTCACTACCAAAAATTTATTACTTTTACATTTCATAAAATCGTATGCTCGAAAAAATTGAGTCGCTATTAAAGGAAGTTGAAGGGTTTACTGCTCAGAATAAAGAACAGGTAGAAGAATATCGTATTAAATGGCTGAGTAAAAAAGGGGAAGTAAGCATCTTGTTCGATGATTTTAAAAACGTACCCGGCGAATTAAAAAAAGAAGTGGGTCAGAAATTAAATCTACTTAAAAACAAGGCTCACGAAAAAATAAATGAGTTAAAGGAAAAATTCGAAGGTCAAAATCAACAAAAGACTGAAACTGCGGATTTAACATTACCCGGATTTCCCTCCCTTCAAAATGGAAGTCGTCACCCGCTTAGCATAGTTAAGAATCAAATTATCGATATTTTTTACCGTATAGGATTTACGGTAAGTGATGGTAAAGAAATTGAAGACGATTGGCATAATTTTACGGCATTGAACACTCCTGAAAATCATCCGGCGCGAGATATGCAGGATACGTTTTATGTTAACCTAAATCCTGAAATGGTGCTGCGTACTCAAACATCAAGTGTGCAGGTGCATATTATGCAAGATCAAAAACCACCCATTCGAACCATTTCGCCAGGGAGGGTTTATCGTAATGAAGCTATTAGTGCACGTGCCCATTGTCAATTTCATCAAGTGGAGGGTTTGTACATTGACGAAAAAGTTTCGTTTGCTGATTTAAAACAAACTCTTTTATATTTTGCCAAAGAAATGTTTGGTGCGGATACTAAAATTCGTTTGCGCCCAAGTTATTTTCCTTTTACGGAGCCTAGTGCCGAAATGGACATAAGCTGTACTATTTGTAAAGGAGCTGGCTGCAACATATGTAAATACACAGGTTGGGTGGAAATTTTAGGTTGCGGGATGGTTGATCCGCAAGTTTTGATTAATTGCGGTATTGATGAACACAAATATAAGGGCTTTGCTTTTGGTATGGGTATTGAAAGAATAACTATGTTGAAATATCAGATTAAAGACTTGCGCTTGTTCTTTGAAAACGATATTCGCTTTCTTAAACAATTTACTTCCGCTTAAATTTTACGATTGGAACAATCAGGCAGAATAAAGCAACTTAAGGAAATGCTCCTTACAGAGCCTAATGACATTTTTTTAAATTACGCTTTAGGACTTGAGTTGGCTAGAAATGTCGAAACTTTTTCTGACGCTGAAATGCAGTTTACGAAAGTTTTAAATCTCGATGAAAACTACATTGCCGCGCTTTATCAGCTTGGTAAATTATACGAGTCCCATAAAAAAAATGAAACAGCCTTAAGTTGCTATAGAAATGGGTTAGAAAAAGCCAAAATTTTAAAGGACAACAGGGCCATTAACGAATTTGGTGAAGCAATCTTTATTTTAGAAGACTGAGAATTAAAAAGAAGTGTTGATATAGCGATAAAGCGGTGAAACGACTGGCAGTTTATCTAGAATATGCGTTAAAACAGTTTCTGCTTTTTCCTTTGGTAATTTTTCTAAATATGCTTTTGCCTTATCAAAAATCTTTTTTTGAAGATTAAAATAGGTTAACGAATTAAAAGCTTCGCCCAAATGCTTACCATATAAAGCTAGTAATTTATCGTCGTAAAGCGGCCACTTAGCAACAGCAACTTCATGCAAAAAATGGAATTTATTTTCTCGCCTGCTTATTTCGATAATTAGCTCATCATAACGTTGGATATACAAAAGTAAAGTTGCCATTTTATCAAAGTTGATTTCGGGATTCTGATTGCGAAAAGCAAAAAGTAAAAAATCTGCTTCTTTTTTTTTCTCTTTTTCAGAAAAAAGAGAAAAAAAGTATCCCAGCTCCTTTTCGTTTATAAACAGGGTATTTATTAAATGTTCCTTCAAATACTTTACTTCCGTTTCTACATCTGCTGCTTTCCTCGCCATATTAATGAGGTAGTGTAAGTAATCATAAAAGTATTCCGGAATTCCGGTTTTTATTTTTTGGTAATTTGACTCTAATCTTTTTAATGCCCTATTATATTTTCCAACGCTCAAATCAAGTTCTGATTTTGCAAGAATAAGTTCCACTAGGCTTTCCCCATGTTTCGTTACAAGAGGCATTTTATACAAAGCCGCCTCCCTTATTGATATTTGCAGCCGGCCAATATGGAGCTTATTTATTTGGGTAGGATACTGAATTTTATATTTTCTTTTTAAAATGAACTCGTTTATTCTTTGTAACTGAATTTTATTATCCATGAGTGGAATAAGCCGCGGAAGTAGAAAATAAAATAACTCATGAGTTATTATTTTATTGCTTCGTAAACTGGCAAGTGTTGCCCAAAACCAAGCCTCCTTTTGGAATGCGTTAAGGCCTGATTCATAACGACTCTGCAAAACGCTTAATGTTTTTTGATAAAGAAACTTTAGCTTGTTTTCGTCGCCAACAAAACAATTGTTGAAAATGCTAGGGAGTTCTGATGCGAGGGCTAATTCTAAATAATAGTTATGTGGCCTGTTTTTTTCCTGACGTTCCTTTTCAGAAAACAATTCTGCTATTTCCGAATCCAACGAATCAATTTCATTGTGAGAAAGTGCCCCTGAATCCAAATAGGGTTTAATGGTTTCTCTTATTTTCTTTGTGCTTTTTTTGTATAAATCGTAACCAACACTCTCCTTTTGATTTTTTTTCGAAAGCTTAAAACCATTATTCTCAAACGGATACTTGTTAGTGTGGGGGCGCGATTTCGAAATACCCAAAATCTCTTGTTGCAAATAAAATAAACTGGCGCTCAAGTGTTCACATAGCTTTTCAGTGCAAGAACATCTATAGGAAATTAATTTATACCCTTGTTTCTTGAAGACTATTTTTGCGTTATTAACAAGGAAATGCAGTTCAGATTTAGCTGTTTTCTTTTCTGATGACACTAAACCTTTGTCAAAAAGTTTAAACCCCTTTTTGAGTGCTTTTTCTTTGAAGTAGTGCTCAAATTGTCGGATATCAAAAATCATGGCGATACCAAAGTTAAAACATAATTTTTCTGATAACTGGAAATATCGTGAATTAACTGTTTCAAAAAGCTTGATCCTTCTCCCATTTGCCCAAAGTCTAGCCGAAGTTTTGCAAAAACCTGCTAAAAATCCAATTTTTAACTTATTACATTTTGGTTTTTGAGTTTATTTAAATAGCTTTATTTCTTAATTATTTTATAACTATGAAAAAGTTTCTCAGGGCTTTTGCCCCTTCTGTTTTTTTGGCTTCAATATTAACTCATTCAGTCGCTCAAACTAACGTCCTTCCAAAACCATCAGGTTGGTGTGGAACACAGATTCCCACTCAACAGTGGGAAGCCGAATTGCAAGCCGTTATTAAACAGCTAAACAACAATCAGCAGTCACAAAAAGCGCAGGCTCAGTTGTATACAATTCCGGTGATTATACATGTCATCCACGGTGGTCAGGCTGTAGGAACTTATCCAAATCTTGCCCAGGGTCAATTAGCCTCACAAATTAGGGTTTTGAATGAAGATTTCGGAGGGATAGGGTATAATTCGGGGAATTATCCCGCAACCGCCTTTACTACCTGGGCTAATAATCAAGTATTACCTGCTGCTAATCGGGATGGTTTGGGACGAGTGGCTATTGCTAATTGTAATGTACAGTTTTGTATGGCTACCCAAGACACGTTGGGAAATACACTAATTGAACCTGGTATTGACCGAGTTAATTATATAAATAAAGGATGGACGAATCCGGCGTCTTTTACAAACGTAAATACGTTTAAAAGTTACGTTGATGGTGTTATTAAACCAGGCACAATATGGAATGTGAGTAAGTATCTTAATATTTGGATTACCGATGTTAATTTAGGTGCTGTTGGCTTGCTAGGATACGCAACATTTCCGCCTTTGACCAATCTGACAGGTTTACCCGGAAGTTTTGGCACCAGTACAACCGATGGCTTTTGGTGTTACTCGCAAGCGTTTGGTTCCGTAACTTATTTTCCGGGTGGTTTCTACAATGCCGGAAATAACAGGGGCCGAACCAGTAGTCACGAAATTGGACATTGGGTTGGATTAAGGCATATTTGGGGTGATGGAACTTGTGCTACTGATTACTGCAATGACACGCCACCGGCATCAGCAAGTAATTTTAATTCTCCCGTTTATCCATTAAAAGTGGGCTCGTGCAACGGAAATTCTCCTAATGGAGAAATGTTTACGAATATTATGGATTATTCTGACGACCCTATTAAATTCATGTTTACGACAGATCAAGCAACTCGTATTCAGGGCGCCATGTCTAGCAGTCCATATCGTAAATTTCTTGGGACCCATAATTTATGTTCCGTAGAAAAGGTAAGTTCTAGTGCCTTGTTTAGTGTGCCAGCTACCGTTTGTGGAACGCTATCCGCATTATCTTTAACCAATAACTCGATTGGAACCCCTGTTCCTAATTACACCTGGAGTTGTAGCGGAGGTGCTACTTTTAGTCCAAATGTTAATTCAAATGTGGCATCCGTTTTATTTCCGGCAAACGGAATATACACCATTACCCTAACTGCCTTCAACGGTACTGTAAGCGTTATTTCAAAAACCGTTAATGTTATATCGCCACCTAATTTAGTTATTTCATCTTCCTCTCAATCCGTATGTTCTGGTGATGATTTGATTCTTACAGGAACGGGGGCAAATTTTTATGTTTGGCAACCCGGTCCCGTGTCAGGCTCAACCGTCACTTATCCGCAGCCAAGTTCTCTTCAAACCTACACGTGCTTAGGAACCGGTGCCGGCAATTGTAAGGTAACAAAAACAATAACTGTTGATGTTGTGGATTGTACAGGATTAACAAAAATCACAGGTCAGGAGAACCTGTTCGCTCTTTTCCCTAATCCTGCCTACGACAAATTACATATTAAAAATAACTCGGACACAGATACAGAAACTACAATTGAGCTTTTTGATGCGACTGGAAAAATTGTTCTTACTCAAGTTTCAAGTTTCAAAAAAGACCGAAATGATGTCATTCTGAATATTTCCTCGTTAAGTGCGGGAATTTATATTCTCAAGTTAAGCTCCAAAGAAGGTAAACACCAAACTCTAAAGCTTATTAAAAACTAGTAGATGTTCGTTTTGCACCAGAAAAGCTGCTCCAACAGAGCAGCTTTTTTTAGTCCGGTATTTGCAAACTTTCTTTTTCAGTAATACACGGTATTTTCCAATCACAAGGGATAATAATGTTGTTTTTATGTTCAATTTTTACTGAATTGCGCGTCACGGCGATAGATTTAACTTCCCTTTTCCATTCAATTTCTAAACAGTTTTTATCAAACCTTATTAAAGGCAATGAGTTCGGGGTGACTCTATAGTAACGCCAGGTTTCATATAGTTTGTAGTTCCCAGGTTTAAGCTTGCATCTAATTATACCTTTCGCATCTGTCCTTAAAGAATCTATTTTTTCTTTTTCACTAACTAAAATTAGCATCCTGTTAACCAATGGTTTTGGCTTGAAAGACTCCGCCTCCATTTCTTTAGTTGGTCTTGCCCCTCCACAGTAAGGCTGGTAAAACTCTAAACTAATGTTTACCCTTTTCTTTTGAGCTATTGAACTCGAAGCGAAAACGGAAATAAAACCAAATGCCAAAAATATCTTTTTCATAAAATAAAGGTAATGAAGTAGTGATTAGCTAAAATTAATCTTCCTATTTAATTATCAAAACAAAATTCTGTATTGCGGGATAACAAAAAAACGCAGTTGATAGTCTGTTTTTATGCTTTTGTTAGTGATATCATATGTTTGCTGAAATACATTTGGGTTTTTGGTTATGTTCTGGATATCAACAGAAAATTCATGTGTGATTTTTTTTGAATTATACCTGTAGCCAGGTTTTATATCCAATCTAAAGTAATTCGGGTACTGAAGGCTATATGCCTTTGTAAAATCCCTTACCTCCTGATTGGCGGCTTTGCTTGAATTCAAATTTATGGGAGAATATCTTTTGCCACCGGAATAAGTAGCTCTGATGTCAAAACTAATAATGTGTTTGTCTTTTATTTTAAATTCCTTACCGCCTAAAAAATTAATCACAAAATTACCGTTAAACGCAGTGTTGCGGATAATTTTATCACTGCCTTTGTATTTACTTTCAAATAAACTGGAAGTAAATAAAAAATAATACCCCTTGCTATAAAATTTTTCTAAAGTTAACTCAAGACCATAATTATATCCTGTTCCCTTGCTGACTAAATAATTCACATTTGGGCTATTAAAATCTGCACCCAAATTAAGTACCGAAAAGTAATTCGGAAAATTTTTGACAGGCGCATTATAAATATATTGATAATAAGCCTCAGCCTTGAGTCTAAAATTAGGGGCAAAACTATTATCATATGCCAATATAATGTGAGCGGCCTTGGTGAAGTCCAATTGACGATTTGTTTCCACCCGTTTGCCAT
>CALMND010000226.1 GCA_937868565.1 uncultured Bacteroidota bacterium
ACCTCACAACCATCGGATTTTCTGCCGTAATTTTTGAATTTTTAAAAATCGAGCAATAAAACTCCGCTGCCACTTTGGCCGTTCCGTCAAACCATAGGCATGGATAAATTTGTTTTGTCATTTTTTGATTTTTAATTGTTATGAAAATGATTCTATATGTTTTTTAAAATTATTTAAAATGGCTTGCCAGCCACTTTTTTGCATTTCAATTGGGTTTTTATTTTCTGCCTCAAAGATGGTTGTTATCTGCGTTTCGTTCCCATTTTCTTCAAAATTAATTCTTGCTTTTCTTCCATCACCCATTGTGTAGGCAATAAGTTTATACTTTGTGACTTCGTCATAAACCCCAACGAAATCGAAACCGAAGCTCCCGTCTTTTGCTTCCATTCGGTACAGGAATTTTCCCCCCACTTTCAAATCATTTTCAGCATGCGGTGTGTGCCAGTCATCGGAAGCATTGTTCCATTTAGTGATGTGCATAGGGTCGGTCCAATGTTCCCAGACTTTTTCTATGGTGGCTTTTATACGTGCTTCGATAGTAATGTTCGTTTTGTTTGTTGCTTTCATGTTCTTTCTTTTATTTTACTAATTTAATTTTTTTGTTGACACAAAGATATCTTTGGAAAAAAGTACAATGTTAAAATAACTTCCATTTATGTGTGATATTGGCTAACCAATATGCATTTGCATGGTTCGAAGCAAGTGTCGGGATAAACGGGCAAGAAGTATTTTTTATCTTCCGTTAAATAACCATCCGCCAGGATCCATGGTTTTTTGTCCTTTCCAGATTTGGAAATTAAGTGTGGTTCTTCCTTCGTCTTCGCTAAACATGATAGTTCCAATAGCTTGTTTCACCAAAACCTTTTGCCCGGTTTTAACTAGCACATCCGTTAGATTAGTATAAACACTCAGATACTCGCCATGTCTTATAATAACTAGTTTTCCTCCGGTAGGCGATACCGCAATGCCTGTTACTTCTCCTTCAAAAACCGCTCTTGCCTGTGTGCCTTTTGTGGCACAAATCTCCAAACCATTATTAAACATCATAAAACCCTTAATAGCCGGGTGTTCATGTTCTCCATAGGTTTCGCAGATAACGCCTTTAATGACTGGCCAAGGAAGTTTTCCGCGGTTATTTGAAAAGTCTGCGCTTAGAGCCTCAGCTTCTTCTGTGAGTGCGGGATTAAATGTTGTTTCAGGTTTGTCAGGTTTAACGTTTGCCACAACGGTGTTTTCTTTACTGCCGGGTGGTAAATTTTTATTTTTTTCCTCTTTGGCTTTTTCGTCCCTCGCTTTTTTTGCTGCTAATAATCTCGCTAGCTCTGCGCGATTAGCCTCCTCGGCTTTGCGTTTTATTTCTGCTTCTATCACCCGTTTAATGGCCAGTTGCAATTGAATAGCCGCTTGTTTGCGTTTTTCCAATTCAGCTTTAAGTTCTTTTTCCTTCTTCTGCAATTCGGTCAACAGATGCTCTTGCTCCGATTTTTCGCTAACGAGTATTTTTTTCTCCTCCACTTCATTGCCCAATAAGAGATTTTTTTCATGACGTTGTTCCTTTAACTCATTGAGCTTAGCGATTATTTGCGTTTCTGTATTTATAATTTCTAAGGCTTGCTTTTTTCTAAATTCGGAATATTGTTGCATGTATTTGAGCCGAGCATACGCTTGATTAAAACTCTCGGCAGCAAATATAAACGCCAATGTATTGTAAGCGTCTTGATTTCTTTGCGCAAAAACAATCATCTTAGCATATTCCTTTTTAAGTTTAATAAGATTTGCTTTAAGTCTCTCGCCCTCCTTCTCGTTTTCGTTAATTTCTTTATCAAGTTCAATTATCTGGGCGTTAATCATTCTTATAAGGTCTTGACGTTTCTCTAGTTTTATATTAATGTTGACAAGAACGCCAATTGAAGACTTTTTGTTTGCCTTTGTTTCGTTTAAAATAGAGGTGATTTCCTTGATTTCTTCGGCTATTTTCTTTTTTTTATTCTCCAGTTCCTTTTTGGAGTTTTTGATGTTTCGCTGTGAATAGACTAACGGAGAAGATAAAAACAAAAAGAATAACAGTGCTAAAAGGAGCGCTTTATTTCTTTTGTTTAATGATGATTGCATCGTACTTAGCTGGTATGTTAAGACTAACTTTTTGTGGTGTGTTTTTTTCAATACGAACATACTCAATTTTTATGCGCGCTTTTTTCTCTGCTAGGATGTCAATATCAACATGGTATGGTGCATAAGCACTATCTTTTAGTGTAAAATTGCTGTATGTTGCAACAAACGAGCGATTTGTAGTCGGGTCTATAAATTCGTTTTTTAAAATTTTATAGTTGTCAGGGTTGAGAGTAAGTGTCTGCAAGGCTTCTTTTAGTTCCGACGTTCCTGACTGAATTCTTCTTAATCTCCTTTTTCTTTCTGTGCTCAACAAATAATGGCAGTTTTGTCTGTCAGCTACTGGTTTTAATTTATCATCTTCGTCATGAAATTCGGCACTATTTCCAAATAGGACAGCTTGTACTACATCAAAATCCAAATCCGCATTTAGTAGTTCATTGATATAGTTAAAATCGCCTTTGAAGTATGTTTTTTGGACATAATTTACAAATTTAACGGAGTCTCGTGTTATTAATACTTTAGCTACCTGAAGACCCAAAACATACTGTATGGAAACGAGCATTGCACTATCTTTTCGAACACTTACCTTAATATCAAAGCTTTCTTCCTTATCATCAACCAATGACTCTACATTGGCTTTAGCGGTAACCCACTTAAACTGAAATTCATTTTCTTTTACGTGTTTGCTAAGGGTTCTAGCGCTTTTATAGTCCAATCTGCATTTATCAGTAAGTGAATCTTGAACTATTAGGGCAACTTGTTTGCTTTCAGTTTTTTGAATCTTCTTTTTGTGTTTGCAAGAAACGAAAGAACTCGTCAAAAATATCCAAATCAAAAAGGTCCGATATTTATTTATTTTATTAATCACTTATTTTCTTCTCCTTTATCTTTTTTAGTAATCCTGGACTGTTTCCTCCGGCTTGCTTGGCAAAGTTCCAAAACTCCAATGCCTTTTCTGCCTTATTTAAACGGTACAATAAATCTCCATAATGCTCCAATATATCGGGGCTTTTAGGTCCAGCTTTTGCAGCACGTGATAACCATTCTTCGGCCTCGTTGTATTTTTTTTTCTGATATAAAATCCACCCATACGTATCCATATAAGCTCTTTCATTCGGCCTCAATTCATTCGATCTTTTTGAAAGTTTTTCTGCTTTATCGAGCTCTGTATTCCTAAGCGAAAGATAATAGGCGTAGTTGTTTAGAACGTAAGTATTATCAGAATCAACTTTTAAAGCATCGTCAAAAGCTTTATCTGATTTAAGGTACTCCTGAAGGGAATTATAAGAATCTCCAAGAGCGCTTAAGAACTGCAACATTAACAATTTGTTATCTATTACAAATTCGAGTCCTTCCTTTAACGATTTAACTGCCTTGGCATAATTGGCAAGTTGCAAATTGGCAAATCCGTTGTACAAATAATTTATTGGCCGACTGGGAAAAATTTCAATAGCTTGTGAACTGTGTCGTTCCAAAGAGTCGAATTGCCTTGTTTCGTTTTCGAGGAGTAGCAAATTGTCCCAAATTCTGTAATTGGTTTTTTCATTCTTCGCCGCCTGATAATAGTAATTTATTGCTTCTTTGGCTTTTCTATCAAGCATTAAAAAATCAGCGTACATGCCGTTGGCTTGGGTTGATTTCGGGTGAATCAAGATCATTATTTTGGCTAATTCTACCCCCTTTACTTTTTCAACAGGGTTCTGCTCGGCTTCTTTATA
>CALMND010000227.1 GCA_937868565.1 uncultured Bacteroidota bacterium
AATAAATCAAACCACTAATACTATGCTGGTTGGTTTTGGATAGTATTTTCTGATGGTTTGTTCTCACAGTATTAAAACTAATGCCAAGTTTGCCGGCAATTTCCTTGTCAGTATTTCCTTCAATAATTAATTGTAAAATTTGAACTTCTCTTCTGCTTAGAAGTTGGTAAACGGAATTATTTGAGATATCATTCATACCTATGGTTAATTATAAGTGAGTGTGTGTTTTATTTCAAATGCATAAGTACTTTAATTCTATGTTTTATATATTTTGATTTTACTTGACTGACGGACTTTCGATTGGTTAAAAGTTCTCTGTAGTAAAGGAAACTCTTGTGTTTCGAAGGCTTTAAGATCATGTTTTATTTTTGTTCATAAAAGCGACAAAAAAAAATCGGTTCGCACAAAAGTAAAAAACAATTGTAATATTCAACACAAATGAGAGAAATTAACCATAAAATAAACACCTAAAATTTTAGATTTATGAAATTTATTTTTTCAATTGCTTCTTCAAATATCATTTTACAAATGTTCTGATTTTAGAATTGCCAACAATCACAGTAAACCACCAAAGTTAGAAATACCGGAATACCGTTAGAGAATAGACTATGAAAACGAAGCTTGTAGTTATGGGTTTGTTACAATGTTAATTTCTGAACACGAATTTATTATCGAACATGTCCAATGTAATTTCTTTATTCTTATCAATATTTCCCGCCAATAATTGTTTCGACAATTCGTTTAATACTTGCTTTTGTATTACCCGCTTTACGGGTCTTGCACCAAATTGCGGGTCATAACCCAACTGAGCCAGCCATTCGATAGCCTCTTCAGAAGCTGAAAGAATGATTTCCTGAGCTGCTAGTTGTTTTTTGATTTGATTCAATTGAATTCTAACGATTTCCTCAACATGTTGACGTGACAAGGGTTCAAACATAATGACCTCGTCAATGCGATTTAGAAGTTCGGGGCGAATAGATTTTTTTAATAGTTCATGCACATCGGCTTTTGTTTTAGCCAATACCATATCCTTATTACTCTCGTCCATCTTCTCAAAACTTTCCTGAATAATGTGAGAACCAATATTACTAGTCATAATGATAATAGTGTTTTTAAAATTCACGGTGCGCCCTTTGTTATCAGTTAGCCTTCCATCATCTAACACTTGTAATAAAATATTAAATACATCCGGATGTGCTTTTTCAATTTCATCCAATAGCACAACACAGTAAGGTTTTCTTCTAACAGCTTCCGTTAGTTGTCCACCTTCTTCATAACCCACATAACCCGGAGGCGAGCCAAGAAGGCGACTCACGGAATGCCTTTCCTGATATTCACTCATGTCAATGCGGGTCATTGAATTTTCGTTGTTAAATAAAAAGTCCGCGAATGCTTTCGCCAGTTCTGTTTTGCCAACACCTGTGGTTCCTAAAAAAATAAAGGAAACAATGGGTCTTTTTGTGTCCTGTAAACCCGCTCTGCTTCTGCGTACCGCATCTGCTATGCTTTCAATGGCTTCGTGTTGACCAAACACCCGTTTATGTAGCTCTGTTTCTAAACTTAATAACTTTTCTTTTTCACTTTGCAACATATTTTTTACGGGAATTCCTGTCCAGGGACTAAATACCGAAGCAATGTCTTCACTGTCTACTTCCTATTTTAATAATTGAGAGCCATTGGCTTTGGCCATACCTAACTTTTCTTCCAGTTCAGCTAGTTTGGTTTAGGCTTCCTTTACTTTGTCATAACGTATTTCTGCAACTTTACCATAGTCACCTTGCTTTTAGAAATTGCTTGCGCGTTGTTTTAATTCTTCAATTTGTGTTTTTATTTTTTGTCCACCTTCAATTACTTCTTTTTCTGATTGCCATCGGGCTCTGAGGGCGGTTCTTTTGTCCTGAAGTTCAGCAATTTCCTTATTCAATTCTTTCACTTTTTGGTCTTCATTTTCACGTTTAATGGCTTCTCTTTCAATTTCCAGTTGCATGATTTTGTGTTCGACTTCGTCCAACTCAATAGGCATGGAATTAATTTGCATTCTTAATTTTGAAGCAGCTTCATCCACTAAGTCTATAGCCTTGTCAGGTAAAAAACGATCGTTGATGTAACGTTGTGGTAGTTCTACAGCCGCAATAATGGCTTCGTCTTTTATCCTTACATGATGATGTGTTTCGTATCTTTCTTTAATCCCTCTTAAAATCGAAGTCGAGTCTTCGGCAGTGGGTTCATCCACCGTCACTTTTTGAAAACAGCGTTCCAATGCTTTATCCTTTTCAAAGTACTTTTGAAATTCATTTAAAGTGGTAGCACCAATAGCCGTCAATTCTCCACCGTCAAGGACGGGTTTTAAATTATTAGCGCGCATCCATTGCTCATTCGCCGTCACCGCTTGCACCAACAAGTGTGTGTATTTCGTCAATGAATAAAATAAATTCTCCTGCTGCGGTAATTACTTCTTTCGCTGCTGACTTTAATCTTTCTTCAAATTCGCCTTTAAACTTTGCTCATGCTATTAAAGCACTTAAATCTAAAGAAAAAACCTGTTTCGTTTTTAAATTTTCGGGAGCTTCTCCACTGTTAATGCGGTGCGCTAAGCCTTCGGCAATAGCAGTTTTGCCAACGTCGGTTTTGCCAACTAAAATAGAATTGTTTTTTATGCGCCGTGATAAAATTTGTAAGACACGGCGAATTTCTTCATCACGACCAATTACCGGGTCGAGCTTACCGTTTTACGCTTGCTTATTTAAATTAATCGCATATTTATTTAGTGCATTGTATGTTTCTTCCTGTGATTGACTGGTAACTCTTTCTCCCTTGCGCAGTTCGGCAATAGCGGCTTTCATTTCTTTTTCCTGTAAGCCGGCGTCTTTCATCATATTAGCTGTACTGTCGCCTGAATGAATAAGACCTAAAAGCAAATGTTCTATGGAAACTTAGTCGTCTTTGTATTCTTTGAGGTAATTAGAGGCCTTTGTATGTGCTGTATTGGAGCCGAAGATAGATGTGGTTGTCCACCACTTACTTTGGGATAAGATTTAATTATACATTCAACTATTTTATTAAATGTAGCTGTGTTTACACTTAATTTTTTAAGTATAAAAGGTGTTACGTTTTCATCCACCTCCAAAATACCCTTTAGAATTTCTGCGGGCTCAATGGTTTGTTGTCCATTAGTGCTGACAATTTGAACCGCCTGCTGAACAGCTTCTTGCGATTTAATGGTGTAGTTATTTAAGTTCATGTTCCTATTTTGGGTAAGTTTAAATTACATAAGGCGTTCCAATTGTTCAATACTGAAATAATGGCGCGTTTTAGCACTCTGGAATGACGAAATGAACGGATGTACAGAGATTTAAAGACTTTTTTGCTTGTTTAAGCAGATTGTTTCATAGCAAAAAGAAGATACAGGCTTAAGGGATATTTATTTTAGCCGCATGTTAATTCTTTTTGCCCTCTCGGATATTACGTCTTTATATTTTTTTTTTTGAAATCTTTATTCAGGAAACTAGGTTCGATAAAATCCATCCATAGTGGTATAGATTTTTCCATTCGTTTGAAAATATTTTCCTGTTGTTTTTTTTCGATTTTGAGTGTGTTAAAGGCTTCGGTAAAATCTTTCCATTTTATTTTCTTCTTCTTTGCATTTAACGTTAAAGCCAAATCTTTCTTATCATATGGATTGACCAGTGCGGTTGCAACCAAATCGTAAGCCGGAGATAATATGTAGCCAACGTTTGGTTTTTGAATGAGCGAGAAGTTTTTTAGGTGCATGTCGGCGTTTCCGGTTAGAAACGAAAACAAAACTATTTCAAAAAAATTAATCACATCCAAACCCTGACTTATGGAATAGGACCAAATGGTTTTTGCAATTTGCTTATACGAACCAAGATATTTATCTTCACTTAAACGATTGGTAAGCTGGTACATATCTTCCATGTGCAACTTTTCTTTTTTATGCCTGTAAATTCTTTTTGTAATATAGGCCAAATTGCCCGATTGAAGTCTTATTAAACTATTTGGTACCACACTAATTCCTGCAATGGTGGCAAGTTGCATGGTAAGATCTTCCACTTCCGGCAAATGTGGATAATAAGGTGTGGGTGGTTTTAGAATATATGTTCCCCACATTCCAACAAGTGTAAAACGTTTTAACTCTTTTCGGGTTTTATCAGGACTGAGATGCAATGATAATTTTGGTTGTACACCCATAACGGTTGTTTGTGTTTTTATAATTTGAAGGGCGAGGTCTTATATTTTATTTTCGTCATAGGACATTTGAGGTACATTCGTTTGATCAAAAATTTTCCTGCTGCACTCTTCGTGAAAATCTGTCTTACCACCTTTCATTTACGTATAACAGTATAAACATTTCTTTATCATTTTTTCTTTGTGTTAAGAGGGTGTACGTTCACTGCACCAATGCAATCTTTACAACATGCCAGCAATAATCCAATTCTGTCTCTTGGGTTTAATTTCCAGTTTTTTTCTACTATGTTTAATAACCAACCTTCAGGAATTAAACCATCAAAAAAGGGAAAAAGAGTAACTTTAGAATGTGGCTCAACCTCTAATGGCAGGGTGAAACTTAAGGGAGTTGGATTTTTACTTTTAAGATAGGTAGTATCATATTGAAAGTGGTACCTTTCTTCGTCCTGTGCAAGCCAACCCGCTGTTCTGGCATTAAATTTTATTTCGGCTTTTCTCATTTTTCTTTTTCTTAAACGGTGATGAAGGTTCAGCAACTATACGTTTTTCTGTTCGGTGTTCAAAATAAAATTCTCTTGCCATTGGAACAGTACCTAATGTATGACCAAACAATCCTAATACCTGATTCACTTTATCCATGCGTAAAGTTTTTTTGCCTTGTTCAAGATCACTAACAAACCTGATTCCAACCCCAGCTTTATCGGCTAGTGTAACTTGTGTCAGCTTTGTTAAATTTCGCTGTTCTTTTAAAAACTTACTTAAATCCACGTTTATACCTTATAGGGTATAAATGCACAGCTTTTTCGCAACATTATACCTTAATGGGTATAATTTTAATTTTTTTTCATATTTTATACCTGATGGGGTATAAAATTGCTATTTTGTGGGGATTTATACCTAATAGGGTATAATATTAGTGTTTAGTTACATAATTATTCCCAATAGGGTGTAATATTAATTTAATAACTAATTTGTTTGGCGTTGACTCAATATTTTTTCAAGACTAAGAATTCAAATACGCTAACAAAATCGCTTTAATACTCTATTGAAAAAAAGTTCATTTCGCTTCGATTTGGGCTACATAATTCTCTTCCACAACAAGATTACTTACACAGTAATTTAGTTTTTCTTGAATCTCCTCTGGGTATGTTTCTCAAATGAAGAAACCAAATTCATGAAAGTACCGAGGTATGATGCAAACAAGGTAACAGGTTTGTTTTGCTTTTGTAATCATGGCAGCAAATACTTTTTTCCCAATTCCCTCCTCACGGTATTTCGTAATTACACCAAGAGAACACATTTCAGAGAACCCTTGACACTCTCTTACTCTTCCACAACAAAGTAGTCTGCCATTTGAATGAGCTACAACAAACTCTTATGCTTTAAGCATACGATTATCTAATTCGTACTCTTCAATGTAGTTCTTTATAAGCTCAAAGTCCTCCTTTGTGCAATCTCTTGTTTCAGGTTCTTCTTCCTAATTAAATAGTAGTTGGTGCATTTGATATAAAAGTACCTGTAACGTTACTAAAAATAAATTGACGAAAAAATTACTTTTTTAGACGAGAATCAAAAAGAATGCGATTGGTAATGGAACGCCCCAATGTAAATTCGTCAGCGTACTCCAGCTAGTCCCCAACTGCTATACCTCGGGTAATGGACTAAGTTTAATATTAAAAGGTTCTATTTTTATGAACAGATAAAATGCGGTAGTTTCCCCTTCCATTGTAGCGTTATGCGCCAGAATGATTTCAGCAATAGAGTTGTTATTTAGTTTGCTATCAAGTGTTTCAATATTTAAATTGGAGGGTGTAACACTTTCCATTGGGGAAATAAACCCACCCAATACATGATATAAACCTTTATATAAATTAGTATTTTCAATCGCCAAAATGTTTCTGTAATCCTGCACTATACAAAGTATTAGTTGATCTCGGGTAGGATTGGTACATATTTCGCAAATTTCCTGCTCGGAAATATTGTGCCAATTTTTACAAAACCTCAAATCTGTTTTTAATTATTGTATGGGTTTGGTAACGTTTTCGGTTTGGTGCTTGTCCCGCTTAATAACATGCAAAACGTAACGCAGGGCGGTTTTTTTTCCAACACATGGCAATTGTACAAAAGCCTCCTCATGCATAGCCTCAATTGGATTAACTCTGGATTATTTATTTACTATACATCGAATTTAATTCCGTTTTATTTTGGAGAAGTAATTATGTTCCAATTGCCATTATTACTTAGTCGCTACACTTGGACTTTACATTCTTTTTTTCACCGGTCATGTATATTTGTTTCTACCTCGGTTTATGTAAGCGTCCGAAAGAATAGGTTTTTTAACCACCATTATGCCATTTGCCGCTATAATATTTATTATAGCCTTGGCTGTTGTTATGTTGACACAGCAATTCCGTAAAAATCTATACAAACAAAAGCTGGAGCACGAAGAGCTCAAAAACAAGCATCAAATGGACTTTTTACGTTCAAGTATACAGGTGCGGGAGGAAGAGAGGAAGCGGATTACAAGAGATATGCACGATGAACTGGGTGCTACTTTGTCAATTACCCGTATGCATTTACTTCAGATGGAAAGGCAAATGAAAATAAAGATGAAAAATTGATTGGCGATTTACAAAATATCGGAAGTTTAAGCGAAACTTCACTAAACAACATTCGACAAATAAGTCACCAATTGATGCCACCACAATTGGAAACTTTTGGATTGGTAAAAACACTGGAATTTGTTTCTGAACAATTAAACAAAACGGATGACATAAAATTGGAGCTAAAAGCACCTGAAATTATCCCGGATATGAGTTTCCCCCTTAAACTGGCTTTTTACCGCATCTTTATGGAGTTAATTAATAACACCATTAAACATTCGGGGGCCAATAAAATTACCGTTGAATTAAATTTTAATTTGCTCAATGTAATAGGTTTGTACAGAGATAACGGAAAAGGGATTGTCGCAGAATCCTTTCAGGAAGGTATGGGTCAAAAAAGTATGGAAGGACGTGTTAATTCACTTGGGGGAACTATGACTTCGGGAAATCATCCAGAAGGGGGCTTTTATGCAAGTATTTGTATTCCACTTGGAGCTTAAATTATAGTCAACAATATTTACTTTGAAATCCTGTTTCAATCATCAGTAACAAAATAAAAATAGGTTTAGTTGAGGATCAGTTATTGTTCAGACGCGGTATGAAGGCCATATTGGGTAATTGGCCGAACCTGGAAGTTGTTTTTGAGTCGGCGGAAGGCTATTCAGTAATTGAAAGGCTAAAAGCCCTAAAGGAATTACCTGACGTTATGTTGGTGGATTTGTCTCTGCCACCAAATGGCAAAATTGAATATACAGGGGTGGAACTAACGCGGGATTTGTCGGAGCATTTTCCACAGGTTAAGATCATTATTCTATCCGTTCACGACGACGAAAACTTTATTGCCCGACTAATAGAACAGGGTGCCCATGGCTATCTGGTTAAGGACTGTGACCCGCAGGAGGTATACGATGCCATATTTTCGGTTCACACCAAAGGTTCTTATATCAATGAAAGAACGTTAAGAGCCATTCAAAGAAATATGGGTAAAAAATCTAAACCAGCTAAAAGTTTTGCAGATATTACCAAACGTGAAGTAGAGATATTAAAATTAACCTGTCAGCAGCACACCGCCGAAGAAATAGCTGAAAAACTTTTTATAAGTGTTAAAACCGTAAACGGGCATCGCAACAATTTACTTCAGAAAACAGGATCCCGAAATGTGACAGGACTTGTGATTTATGCCATTAAAAATAATTTAGTGGATGTGATTTGATTTTTTTGTTTAATTTCTCTTCATGTGAGTTTCTTTTTGTTCTCAAAAAAAACCTTTGTTTAATTCGGAGAATTTTTTTCGGCCTTTTAAAAAGTGTTCAAATACCACGTTACCGTTATAAACCTTGCGCATGGTAAATTTAAAACCTATTGAATTTTTGAGCTGTTTTCTTTTTCTCAAGGTAGCCGGAAGTCTTTTATAATAGCCAAAATGCGCCCTAATAACTGCAAAAAAATGTTTTGGTTGGCCGTCAAATAGAAATTTTAACGCTGCAATTCCGTCCAGCTTCAGTCGATAGATTATTTTTAAAAATAGAAAACCGGGTGGATGATTTTTAGTTAGGGTGATTAAATTATTTCTAAAATTTAAATATGTTTTTCTTTTAGATAGTTTATTTAAAGTACCACCACCAATGTGATAAATAACCGATTTGGGTTCGATAAAAACGTAATAACCGAAATTTTTTAAACGCCAGCATAAATCAATTTCTTCCATGTGCGCAAAATAATCGTCATCCAGTCCTCCAACTTGCCAATAGGCTTTGGCTCTTACAAACAGACAGGCACCACTTGCCCAAAAAATTTCTGTGGCATCGCTAAATTGACCTTTATCTTGTTCCAAAGAATTAAAAAGCCTCCCTCTACAGAAGGGATAACCGTATTTATCTATGAATCCCCCGGCCGTACAAAAAAAATAAAAAATCGTTTGATTATTGTAGTCCAACAATTTTGGTTGGCAGGCCCCAATGTTCGGATTTTCATCCATAAGCCTAATAATTGGGTCAATCCAGTTTTTAGTTACTTCTACATCACTGTTTAGAAGTACAAAATAATCGGCACCAATTTGTTTTAAGGCTAGGTTA